>CACYGK010000001.1 GCA_902774005.1 uncultured Bacteroidales bacterium
GCTTCAGCATGCAGCTGCTGACGGAAGCATCACCCAGGGCATTCTCGAACAGACATTCGATGCCATCCTCCACGAAATGGAGCAGATGCTCTGCAACGGTCACGGTCTGGAGTTCGGCGACCTCGGAATATTCCGCATAGGTCTGGACATGAAGGCAAAGCCGGAGGATAAGAAGGACGAAGTAGGCGCTGACCTCATCAAGCGAGTACGCATCATCTTCACTCCGACTCCAAGCACCAAGAAGGACATGGACGAATGTGCCAAGGTAATCACCGAAAATAAGTTCGCGTTGCCTCATTGATCCGATGACCATTGAAACTAACGACTAACAACTGAAAGAGGAAGTTAACCACAGCGGTTATCTTCCTCTTTTTATGCTCCTGTTGTAAGGCTATCGACTTGGGGTTGGGGCTCTTCTCCTTCGTCGAAGGGGAAGTCGCCACTGGACATGTGGATGCTGTATTGGGTCATCTGTTCGTTGGAACGGAAGTCGGTGCCTCGGATGGATTGAGTCTCTCCGAGGATTTCCATGTAGGCAGGAGAGTAGAACTCGTGCTGGTTCTGATCCCAATAGAGTAGGGAGGTCTTGAAGGTCTCGCCTTTGGTGTTTTTGATGAATACTCGGCTGCGGAGTTCCCACAGGTGGCGCTGGTCGTAGTAGTAGGCTGTGTCGCAGTTGATAAATGCCTCGACATGGTAGTTCTCATCGAATTTCTCCATGAAGAATCCTTTTTCGAATGCCCAGTAGGTCGGGTCTTTCTTGTCGTACATGTACCAGTCCTCGGATATGAGTTTGTAGCGGATGATGCCCGAGTCGCTTATCAGGGTACTGACACCTAATGATTTGAGCCAAGGGAGTGAGTCGCGCACTCCAAGTTTCGGTCCATTGTTCTCGGACTCGCTTTCACACGAAAAAAGCAGTATTGCAGCAGTCCCGATGACCGCTGCAATACTGAGAATATGTGTGATTTTACTATTAACCATTAAACCGTAAACGGTAAACTGTAAACGGTAAACTAAATTTATCTCAGACGGAGGGTAGTGGATTCGCCCATTACGCTTACGACCTGTCCGGCTTTGATTCCTGCGAAGAAGGCTTCAGACTTCGGATAGTAGTGAGCTGCGTAGCCTGCTGCCTGACGGCTTGCCTTTGCTGCTGAAGAGGGGTCGACTGAGCGTGCTTTGTTACAGTAGTCAACTGCGAGACAGTAGTAGTAGCTGGTAGCTACGTCGCGTGGACTCTTGCCGTATGCTCCGCGAGCGATAGCACTTGCCTGAAGCAGGTATGCACCTCCGTTTGTGGGGTCGTACTTGAGTGTTTCGCGGCACCAGCTGCGGCATGCGCCTATGTTGCCTTTCTTGTAGTAGAGGGCTGCGATGACGTATGCATATTTTGCTTTCTTTGCATCGTTGGTCTCCATCGAGATTGCCTCTTCGAAGTATTTCAGGGCTTCCTCGTCGTTGCCATCCTTCAACAGACGGCTTGCCTTTGCGATGGCTGCCTGTGGAGTCTTTGTAATCTGATATGCATAGTCGGCTGCAACGTAGTAGATATTGCTCTTGTCGCACTCGAAGGTGTTGAGGATAGAGAGTACGGCATTCAGGTAGTTGATGTCGGTCTTGTTTGCTTCAACTTTCTCGAGGTAGATTTTTTCAAGTGCGTCGCAATCAGCAGCTCCTGACTTTACGAAGAGTGTGTTACACTGTTCCTGAGTAGGCTGGTAGTTGCGGATAATCTTCTCTGCTTCTGGGTGCAGAACGACCTGCTCCTGCCATTTTGTAGAGTCTGGAGAATCCGGGTCGGCAGGGATGGTAGTTGAAGGATATTCCTTTGCCTGGTCGAGCAGACGGTCACAGATTTCGTTACAGAGCATGTAGTCCTGAATGAAATCCTGACGGATGTCTGTATTGTCCTTGTTCTGCATGAATCGGTTGTATGAGCACTCGATAAATCCATAGAGCACGAATGCTTCGATGTTCTTACCAAGGTCTTCGATTCCTTCCTTGAACATAGCATATGCCTTGTTGTTGTCCATCTTAGGGCAGAAATAGTAGTAGTCGTATGCTTTACGGCAGATGACGTTACCCTTAGTTGACTGGTCGCGTGGACCTGAGAAGGAGTTCAGAGCTTCGCGGTACTTCAGACGCTGGTCGTAGATTGCCATCAGTTTGTTGAAGTATTCTTCCTTCTTTGCGGGGTCGGTCTCGTGCTGAACGAGTTGTTCGAACATCCACGCACCATTTGTATAGATACGTACCTGTGCGAGTGGTGCTTTAGTGAATACGAATTCCCATGGTTCGATGGCATCTTTATAGTTCTTTGCCTTAAATTCACTCTGATAGAGAGAAAGGTTGGTACGAACGTCGATACTGTCCTGACCATGTCCGATGCGGTCTTCCAATTCTGTTCCTGCAAGATTCTGTGCTGATGCGAACATGCATCCTGAAGCACATGCAATAGTTAAAAGAAGCTTTTTCATATTATTCATTTTATAGTTTATAATTTTCAACTTTCAATTATCAATTGTCAATTATCAATTATTACTGTACTTTCCACTTATAGAACCAGCGTTCGCTCAGGGTTAGTCCGACGGAGAGACGCAGGTAGTTTTCACGAAGTGTTTCCGACCTGGAAGTCAGATTGCTATAATATGGTATGTTGGTGTGCACCCATGAGAAGGTGACGTTAATTTTCGGAGAACTGTAGAAGAGGTTACGGTTGCGGATGGGAAAGGTGAAACCGGCTGAGACTCCGAATTCTATTGGTTTGCCGAGCGAGATAGTGGATGTCTCGTTTGCATTGGCATAGGAACGTGAGAAGTATCCGCCGAACTTATACTTTGTGCGTTTGAGGAACGATGCCGATTCGTGGTCGGGGGTGTATTCGAAACCTCCGGCAAATTTCAGACGGTCGTTCAGTATTCCGGTATGAGGAGTCCATTCTGTTGCTCCCTCTTTGTCTTCATAATTCTGTGATGTAGGGAAATAGACTTTGCTCCAGCGCTCCCAAGTGGCATCGATGCCGGCTCTGATACGGTTATTGCTGTAGAAGGTAACACCGAATCCGAAGGAGTGGGGCAGTTGGAAGGCATCTTCAAGTATTACTTCTGTCGATACCTCAGACGAGGAGGATATGGTAGATGTCTTTCTCAATGCGTCTCCGTAGAGTTTATGTCCAAAACCGTATGTGGCACCGATCGTAAGTCTGTCTTTCCTTGAAAGATTTACCGTGTATTGGATACCTGCATCGAGGGTGTAGGTGGAGAGGTTCGCGGTATAGGAACGTTTCATGCTATAAGCTGTAGAGTAGCTTGTAGAGTTAGTCATGTTGTGCTCGTATTCACCCCACATGTAACCTACGTTGAGTCCGATGCTCAGCGGACGGATTATCTGCCATCCGGCTCCCAGCATAATCTGTCGCAGAGCTCCTGTTCCGGCGTATGCATAAGAATTGGTGACATTAACATTGTTTTCGATTGTCTTGCTCTCTGACGAGAATTCGTAGTTTATCTTTGAGAATGGTTGCAGCGATACAGCCATACCCAGTCCTTTGGTTACGCGGAAAGCGTAGGCAAAATAGTCGAAACTGCTGTTTCGTGCATTCTGGGTCAGATTTCCCATCTTGAAGTTTCCGTTCTGCAGGGTCAGTCCGAGGTCGAACAGGGCTGTGAGCGAGTCAGTTGCCGAATAAGCAGCAGGGTTGGCTGTGTTGATTTCCTGCCCGTCGCGGAAACCGAGTGCCACACCACTCATTGCCTTGTTGAAACCCATCGAGCGGTCTGCCAGCAGTCCGAATCCGTAGCGAGAATATGGAGAGTTGACGCCGTTCTGGGCTTTTGCCCAAGCAGCAATAGTCAGGAGTGTCAGAATAAAGAATGTTTTTCTTATATTGTTCATCGTCAGTTGTCAGTCTGGAAATCGCAATTATGCGACTGCTTTCTATTTAAAAAACGTGCAAAAGTAGGAGTTTTCCTTGAGTATTCAAAGTTTTGTATTACTTTTTGGCTTTTCCGGGTTTCTTTTTAGCACTTTTTTTAAATCTGTGGTATGGTCTTTTCTTTACGACGCTGTTCATGACGGGTTTTTCACCACATCCTTCGGGCAGTTCAGGTTTGTCGATTTCGGCTTCAATCAGTTTCTCGATTTTCAGCAGGTAAGTCCAGTCTTTCTGGTTTACCAGTGTTATGGCTTCGCCTTCCCGGTTGGCACGTGCCGTACGTCCGATTCGGTGTACGTAGTCTTCTGCATCGCGTGGCACATCGTAATTTATAACTAGCTGAATATCATCTATATCAATGCCTCTACTTACAATATCGGTTGCAATAAGGATGCTTATCCTGCGATTCTTGAATTCGTAGAGCATCGTGTCGCGTTCTTTCTGTTCCAGGTCGGAGTGCATAGCTCCCACATTAAACCCTTTCATTTTCAGTTCACGTGAGAGTTCCTTGACTTTCTGTTTTGACGATGCGAACATGATAACCCTGTCGAGTGGTTTTTCTGCATTCACGTCCTTCGACGGTGCCAGTATATGCTCTATGATGCGGTCCTTCATGCCGTCGTAGCAGAGGTATGCACTTTGCTTTATCTTTTCGGCAGGTTTGCTTACTGCTATTCTAACCTCCACGTAGTTGTGCAGGATGTTCTTTGCCAGGCGGCGGATGTTTTCGGGCATGGTAGCCGAGAACATGATGGTCTGGCGCTCTGTGCTCATGTAGGATGCTATCTTTATGATGTCGTCGTAGAATCCCATGTCGAGCATGCGGTCAGCCTCATCGAGTATGAAGAACGAAGTGCGTTTCAGGTCGATGTGTCCACCAGCCAGATGGCTTATCAGTCGTCCGGGTGTGGCAATGATGATGTCGGCACCCAGTTCCAGTCCCTTGCGTTCCTGTTCGAAACGTTGTCCGTCGTTTCCTCCATATACAGCCAGACTTGATACTCCGTTCAGGTAGTATCCGAAACCTTCTACCTGTTGGTCTATCTGTTGTGCCAGTTCGCGTGTTGGAGCCATGATGATGCAGTTTACGGCATTCTTGGGGTACAGTCCCGAACTCAGTTCGTCGAGTATCGGAAGCAGGTATGCTGCCGTCTTGCCCGTACCGGTCTGAGCTATTCCTATAATGTCCTTTCCTTCAAGGATGGGCGGTATGGCTTTTTCCTGTATTGGAGTACACTCCTCGAAGTTCATTGCATCGAGTGCGTCAAGTATATCATCCGATAAATCTAATTCGTCAAAGTACATCAACTTTTAACTTTTAACTTTTAATTTTTAACTCGTTAGCGCGGTGCTTTCTTGTAGAAGTAGAAAGCTATGAATACATATATGAAATTAGGAATCCACACAGCTATGAGTGGTGGGAAATTCGCATTGATTGAGAACGTAGCCGACATGGTCTGGAACATGATATATGTTACGGAGAGTGCGAGTCCGATACCCAGAGCCATACCCATGCCGTTCTTGCGTTTCTGTGCCGAGAGTGAAGCTCCGATTACTGTCAGGATGAACACGGCAAACGACGAGGCTCCGCGTTTGTAGTATTCCACCTCGAACTCCTTGATGTTTGCAAATCCGCGTGCTTTCTGTCGGCTGATATAGGTTGAGAGTTCGGGGGTGGTAAGTGTCTCCTGCTGTCCCGGACTGATAAGGAAATCCTGTGGTTCCATGTTGATGAACGTATCCCTTCGTCCACCGCTGGTTATCACTTCGCGCATACCCTGAAGGTCGCGAGTCTGGTAATTAGCTATAATCCAGTGGCAGGGTTTTTCCGACAGAGTGTCGTACTGTATGGTCATAGCCTGAAGGTGCTTCACCAGTTTTTTGTTCTCGTACTTGTCAAGGGTGAAGTCATATCCCATCTTGTACCTGTCGTCATAACGGCTGATATAAGCAATCACGTCGTCTTCCACCTTCAGTTGCACGTTACTTGTGTACAGGTTGTGGTCTTTGTTCATGTACTGCCGTTCAAACTTGATGCGCTCTATGTTTCCTTTCGGAATGATGTATGCTCCCATGATGTAGGTAAGCAGGCATATACATCCGGCACCAATCATATAAGGGCGCAGCAGTCGGTTGAAACTCGTACCCGTTGACATCATGGCAATGATTTCCGAGTTTTCTGCCAGTTTTGTTGTGAAGAAAATCACGGCAATGAACACGAAAAGCTGTGAGAACAGGTTGGAGTAGTAGGGGACGAAGTTTACGTAATAATCCAGGAAGATAGCCTTCATCGGAGCATTATACTCGATGAACTTATCCAGATGTTCGTTAAAGTCGAATACTACGGCAATGGAGATGATAAGGACAATAGAAAAGAAATACGTACCAAGATACTTTCCGATGATATACCGGTCAAGTCTTGAAATATGTAGTATTCTCCAGATTTTCTCCATAAAACTCTAAACTCTAAACTTTCAATTCTCAATTCTCAACTCTCAACTCTCAACTCTCAACTTTCAACTCTAAACTTTCAACTCTAAACTTTCAACTCTCAACTCTCAACTCTCAACTCTAAACCCTCCTCCCCAGTTCTTCGCACATTTTTGCTTTCCATAGGGCAAAGTCACCGGCTTCGATATGGTTTCTTGCTTCACCTACCAACCAAAGATAGAAAGCAAGGTTGTGAATGCTCGCAATTTGCAGGGCTAACAGTTCCTCGGCTTTGAACAGATGGTGTACATATGCTTTTGTATACGTGCTGTCCACATAGGAAGTGCCATCCTCATCGAGCGGACTGAAATCCAGTTCCCATTTCTTGTTTCTCAGATTTATAGTACCGTGCTTTGTGAATATCTGGGCATTACGTCCGTTTCTCGTAGGCATTACGCAGTCGAACATATCCACTCCGCGTTCGATAGCCTCCAGTATATTGATAGGTGTACCCACTCCCATCAGATATCTCGGTTTGTCCTTTGGCAGTATGGCATTCACCACCTCTATCATCTCGTACATCACCTCAGTCGGTTCACCTACAGCCAGTCCACCGATGGCATTACCGTCTGCTCCCTTGCTTGCCACATTTTCCGCAGCTCTTGTTCTCAGGTCACGATATGTGCAACCTTGTACAATCGGAAACAGACTCTGACTGTATCCGTACTTGGGTTCTGTCTCGCTGAGTCGTTGTATGCAGCGGTCCAACCATCGTTCGGTCAGTCCGAGCGACTTCTTGGAATAGTCATAGTCACTTGTTCCGGGAGGACATTCGTCGAATGCCATAATGATGTCAGCACCTATACTGCGTTCTATGTCCATCACCTTTTCGGGGGTGAAGAAATGCTTCGAACCGTCGATATGACTTCTGAACTCCACTCCTTCCTCCTTTATCTTACGTATGCCGGCAAGTGAGAATACCTGAAAACCTCCGGAGTCGGTAAGCATCGGACGGTCAAAGCCGTTGAACTTATGCAGTCCTCCAGCAGCTTCTATTATCTCAAGTCCGGGACGCAGATAAAGATGATAGGTATTACCCAGAATAATCTGAGCCTTTATGTCGTCCTTCAGTTCGTGCAGATGCACACCCTTCACCGTAGCCTGTGTTCCTACAGGCATGAATATAGGAGTACGAATGTTACCATGGTCTGTATGTATCAGTCCACTTCGTGCATTCGTCTTAGGGTCGTTATGTTCTACTGTAAATGTCAATGTTCAATGTTCAATGTTCAATTCAACAAAGCGAACTCCAAAACGTCTTTTACCGTCTTCACATAGTGGAAAGTCAGTCCCTTTGTGTATATTGCCGGAACCTCCTCTACATTTCTTCGGTTTTCCTCGCAGCATACTATATCAGTAATCCCGGCACGTTTTGCAGCCAGTATTTTCTCCTTTACACCACCGATAGGCAGTACCTTTCCGCGGAGAGTGATCTCGCCTGTCATCGCAATCTGCTTTCTCACCTTCCTGCCTGTGATGGCTGAGGCTATCGAAGTGGCAATGGTGATACCTGCCGACGGTCCGTCCTTCGGAGTGGCTCCTTCCGGTACATGTACATGAATATTGTGAGTAGCAAAGAAGTCTGCCCAAGTAGCCGTATGTTTCAGTCCGTCCTTTTCCAACTGTTCTTTCACGCTCTTCGGCAGTTCTGGAGCCTCACCGAGCAACTGGGTATTTGCTTTTAGATATTGCAGGGCGATGGTAGCCGATTCCTTCATCACGTCTCCCAGATTACCTGTTATCGACAGCCCTGCCTGCTTCGATTCGTTGAAGCTGGTCTCGATATACAGAATCTCACCACCCACACTTGTCCATGCCAGTCCGGTGACAACACCACATTGTGCATTGCCCTCGTACTTGTCACGTTGGAAGAGTTCGGTACCGAGGTACTTCTTCACATCCTCAACCTTCAGTTCTCCTGTTGGCAGTTCTTCGGTCTTTGCATACTCCAGCGTAATCTTTCTTAGCAGAGCCGTAATCTTCTTGTCCAGTTCGCGTACTCCCGATTCGCGGGTGTAGTCCTCGATTATTTTCTCAATGGCACCTTTCGACAGTCTGATATTACTGTCTTTCATGCCGAGGTTGTCGAGCTCTTTGGGTACGAGATGGCGCTTAGCTATCTCTATCTTCTCCTCAGTCAGATATCCGCTCACCTCAATCAGTTCCATACGGTCGAGGAGTGGGGCAGGGATATTGCCGATGTTATTTGCTGTGGCTATGAACATCACCTTCGAGAGGTCGTAGTCCACATCCAGATAATTATCATGGAAAGCAGAGTTCTGTTCGGGATCGAGTACTTCAAGCAGAGCAGATGCAGGGTCACCATGCACATTGCCTTGTGTCACCTTATCTATCTCGTCGAGTATGAATACAGGATTCGAACTCTTTGCCTTAATGATGTTCTTGATGATACGTCCAGGCATAGCACCTACATAAGTGCGGCGATGTCCGCGTATTTCAGCCTCGTCGTGTATGCCACCCAGACTCATCCTCACGTACTTACGTTTCATGGCTGTGGCGATACTCTTTCCGAGACTTGTCTTTCCGACACCCGGAGGACCATACAGACAGATGATTGGACTCTTGAAGTCACCTCTCATCTTCAGTACTGCCAGGTGCTCAAGGATGCGTTCCTTCACCTTCTCCATACCGAAATGGTCTTTGTTCAGTATGCGTTCTGCATTCTTGATGCTCAGGTTATCCTTTGTATATTCGTTCCACGGCAGGTCGGTCAGCGTCTCAAGATATGAATAGCTTGTCTGATAATCGGGACTTGACGGATTCTGACGTGTCAGTTTCCTTATTTCGTCATCGAACATCTCAGCCATCTCCTTGCTCCACTTCATCTTCTCCGCTTTCTTCTTCAGTTTGGCTACAGTATCGCGGTCGTCCGTATCATTCAGTTCCTCTTCGATGCGTTCCATCTCCTGACGCAGGAAATACTCACGCTGCTGCTTGTCTATCTGTTCTCGTGTCTGCTGTTGCAGATTGTGTTTCAGCATGGCAAACTGATACTCCCTTGTCAGCATGCCCAGTAGCTTATAAGCTCTGTCAAACAGATTTGTCTCTTCCAGCAGTACGATACGTTCCTTGTTGTCAAGTGTTATGTTCGTACAGATGAAGTTGATAGCCATTGCCTTGTCGGTGATATTCCTCAGGGCAAAAGCCATACCCAGTCCGGGTTCACTGGTACGCATCAGTTTGTAGGCAGTCTCTGTACATGATTCTACTACGGCGTTCCAGTTTCTGTCACTCTTGGCAGGCACTTCTTCAGGGAAGAGTTCGGTCTGTCCCTTCAGGTAAGTACCGCTCTCATCGAGCGACACCATACGAATACGCTGGAATCCCTGAAGAATAGCTGTTTGTGAATTGTCAGGCAGTCGTATTATTCGTACCACCTTGGCAACCACACCTGTATGGTACAGATCGTTCAGTCCCGGTTTCGTTACATTATCATCAATCTGCGAAAACACACCTATCGGTTCGTTGCGCTTCTGTGCATCCTCCACCAGTTTGACTGACGAACGTCTGCCCAGACTCACCGGCATGATGTTATTCGGAAACAGCATCACACCCTTCAGTGGCAGTATAGATATATAGTCGTTGGGAGTCACGGTGAAGTCTATCATCCGTGCATCCGGTTCATCAAAATTTGCGAACAGAGAAATCTGATTTCCCTGTCCTTCGTCAGTTATTATTTCGTCAAATAATTCAGTCATTCTTCTTACTCCTATTCATCATATATTGAAAAAACGGTGCGAAGATACGAAAAAAATGTGGAAAAATGAGCATCCTCCGACTTAATAAATGAAAAAAACTCAATTTTCAACATTTCAATCCTTTAATTCTTCCCCTTTTCAACTTTTTGCACTAACTTCGCGCTCGCTAAACGAACACGACATAGTGTGATGATAAGATTACAGAAGAAAAAGAACAAACGCAACTGGCACACCATCGCTGGTCAGCCGCTTACCGAAATGGATAAGCGCATACTTGCCATCGAGAACAAAGGACATATAGTGCCGACGCGCGACCTGATCAAGACTCCCGAACAGATTGAAGGCATACGCAGGGCTGGAGTCATCAATACTGGTGTACTCGATGCCGTAGCAGCTGAGATACATGAGGGGATGAGTACTCTCGAAATAGATAATCTCGTCTATCAATATACCCTCGACCATCATGCCACTCCTGCCTGTTTGGGTTATGAGGGTTTTCCGAAGAGCTGTTGTACCAGCATCAACGAAGTGGTGTGCCACGGTATTCCGAATGAGGACGATATACTTGAAGAGGGTGACATCATCAATGTCGATTGCACAACAATCCTCGACGGTTACTTTGCCGATGCCAGTCGTATGTTTGTCATAGGAAAGACAACACCCGCCAAGCAACGCCTCGTCGATGTGGCATGGGAATGCCTCAAGATAGGGGAGGAAACAGCCAAACCATATTGTTTTGTCGGTGATATAGGCAATGCCATAGCCAAGCATGCACACAAGAACGGATATACCATAGTCCGCGACCTCTGTGGTCATGGTGTGGGTAATGCCTTTCATGAGGAACCGGACGTGGAGCATTACGGAAAGAAGGGTACAGGTATGCTTCTGGTGCCAGGTATGGTATTCACAATCGAACCAATGGTAAATATGGGTGATTGGCGTGTGTTTGTCGATGCCGATGATGATTGGACGGTAGTGACCGAGGACGAACTTCCGAGTGCTCAATGGGAACATACTTTTCTTATGACTGAGACGGGAGTTGAAATATTAACTCATTGATAACGATGCAGAAACCAATAATTATATTAGCTATTGAATCAAGTTGTGACGATACCAGTGCAGCAGTCCTTCGTGACGGTATTCTGCTCAGTAACGTAACAGCTTCGCAGACCGTTCACGAAGCCTGGGGCGGGGTAGTACCCGAACTTGCCAGTCGTGCCCACCAGCAGAATATAGTACCCGTCGTCGATCATGCATTGAAGAAGGCTGGGGTAGAGAAAGAAGAACTCAGTGCTATTGCCTTCACCCGTGGTCCCGGACTGATGGGTTCACTCCTCGTGGGAGTCAGTTTTGCCAAGGGACTTGCACGCAGTCTCGGTATTCCGATGATAGACGTGAACCATCTGCAGGGTCATGTCCTTGCACATTTCATACGTGAGAGTGATGATGACCACTCACAGCCGTCGTTCCCTTATCTATGCCTGCTCGTCAGCGGTGGCAATTCACAGATAGTCAAGGTCAACAGCTATGATAATATGGAGATACTCGGACAGACTATCGATGATGCAGCCGGTGAGGCTATCGATAAGTGTTCGAAGGTAATGGGACTGGGCTATCCGGGTGGACCTATCATCGACCGTCTTGCCCGTCAGGGTAATCCTGATGCCTATGAGTTCTCGAAACCACAGATTAAGGGATATGACTATAGTTTCTCAGGACTCAAGACCTCCTTCCTTTATCATCTGCAAGACTGGCAGAAAGAAGACCCTGATTTTGTAGAGCATCATAAGGAAGACCTTGCAGCAAGTCTTGAAAAGACCGTAGTTGACATACTCATGAAGAAACTACGTCTCGCCGTTAAGGATACAGGTATCCGTCAGGTAGCCGTAGCAGGTGGAGTTTCAGCTAATACCGGATTGCGCAACGCCTTCAAGGACCATGCACGTCGTTACCATTGGAAAATCTTCATTCCGAAGTTTTCCTACACTACCGACAACGCAGCTATGATAGGCATAACAGGTTATTTCAAGTATCAGGCGGGTGATTTCTGTGATATCGATGCCGAACCCTTTGCACGCATTACACAATGAAAGAAGTACGTTATTTCTATGTTCCCGATGCTCAGCATACCGACATGCTGCCTGATGATGAGGCTCAGCATGCCCTTCGTGTGTTGAGGCTGTCCGAGGGCGACGAAATAGTGCTTATCGACGGCGAAGGCAGTTTTCATGATGCCGTCATCACTTATGCTGACAAGCGCCAGTGCCGCTATCGCATCACCGGTTCACACTTTGTGGGTAAGTTCTGGAAGGGCTCCATCCATCTGGCTATGGCTCCTACGAAGAATATCGACCGTACTGAATGGGTGGCAGAGAAAGCTACCGAGATTGGTTTCGATTCTCTTACCTTCCTTCGTTGTCAGTTCTCCGAACGTACACAGATAAAACCTGAACGTATCGAACGCATACTTATCTCTGCCATGAAGCAGAGCAAGAAAGCACTCAAACCTGAGCTTCATGACATGACCGACTTCCGTTCGTTCGTACAGTCGGCAAACGAAACACATAAATATATATGTCATTGCTACGACGACAGCCTGCCACTTCTTCGCGACGTACTGCCACAAGGTGCTGATGCCCTTGTGATGATAGGTCCCGAGGGCGATTTCTCCATCGATGAGGTACGCCTTGCCGAAGCCGCAGGATTTCAGTCCGTATCGCTTGGTGCAGCACGTCTGCGCACCGAGACTGCCGCACTCGTAGCCGTACACCTTATGAACCTTGCTAATACAAAATAAGATTATGAAAAAATTTACTATTGACCATTTACTATTTACTATTGGTTTGTTGTTTTTCTGTTCTTGCAGCAAACGCCAGTATCTTAACGTTATTCCTCAGAACCCTGCCTTTGTGGTTTCTGTCGATTTCAAGACCATTGCGGAAAAAGGTGAAATCTCTGAATCTCCCTATCTGCCTCAGCTCACAAGTTTGCTCGGTGGTATGTCTGAAAAGTTTTCCAACTATATAGAGAACCCTGGTAAGACGGGTATCGACTTCCGTCAACCGGCATATTTATTCGGTGACGGTTCCTATATAGGTCTGACTATGGCTGTATATGACGAAGATGACCTTGCAGATTTCTTCACGGTACTCCATCAGCAGAATGCCTGCGGACCTCTCACAGAGAAAGATGGCATTCATTACACGAAAATACAAGGGGTGAAGGGTGTCGCTGCTTTCAATAAGCATACCTTACTCTATATCAATTCCTCTCCAGAGTTTGCATGTCAGCTCTTGGCACAGCAGGAGGAGAATAGTTTTACGGCTACTGATGCCTACGACCGCATGACCAACCTCGAAGGTGAGATTCTCATGTACGGCAATGCGGCATCCGTGCCTTCTACAGCCGTAGCAGACATGAAGTCATTGCTGCCTGAAGGAATACGCTATACCGATGTGGATGCTTACAGTTCTACCCGTTTTGCTGACGGCAGTATCATAGTAAGCAGTCAGCTCCGTGGTAAGACGAAGGAGGCTGAGCGACTCTTGAAGAAAGGACATAAGTCGCTCAAGAAAATCAAGGGTGACTACATCCAGAGTGCTCCTGAGGATTTCCTAGTCTGGGCATGTGCTGGTGTGGAGAAAGGTGAATTGCTTAATGTCATAAAGAACAGTAATCTTGGTCATCAGCTTCTGCTCGTTCTCGAACGCGCCATCGATATCGAACAGATTCTCCGTCAAGTTGAAGGTGATGCTGTAATCATGATGCCACGCAATTATAAGATGCACGGTTACGACCAGTTCATGTTCATTTCGAAGGTTGACGACACAGATTTCATGAAAGATGTGGATTACTGGCAGAAGTCTATGGCGGATTTCGATATGTCAATGAGTCGCACTATCGGTGACAATTTCGTACTGAAGGCAGGTATCAAGACCTACAACTGGGGACTCGAAGGCGATCAGTTCTATTTCGCTACTGACGATATGTTTGCCCATAATGCTACGGCACAGCGTAGCGACCTGCTCAAACCTCTTGAGGATGAAATCTGTTCAAGTTATCTCTATGCTTACATCAATCTACAGACTCTTCTCGAAGGTACGAACATGACTCCGGCACATTGCGCTTTTCCAATGCCACCATTCCTTTGGATGCTGAAGTCTGTCATTTTCCAATCAAAGGAGCAGGGTACACTCGACATAGCAATTAATCTGAAAGATGAGTCACAGAACTCGCTCAAGACACTTTTCCATGCAACAGATACATCTCATTGACACTTTGCCGCAGGTTTTTTCCGACCGTACAGACCTGAAGTCGGACGTGTGGCATCATGACATAACACTTGAACGTGGTCAAACCTACCTCATTGAGGCAGGTTCGGGTACAGGTAAATCGTCGCTCTGCAGTTTTGTTTACGGATACCGTAACGATTATCAGGGCACCATACTCTTCGACTCTGCCGACGTGCGTACTTTCTCCGTCAGTCAATGGACCGAAATACGCAGACGTCACCTCTCACTCCTTTGGCAGGAACTGCGACTCTTTCCCGAACTGACAGCACTGGAGAACGTGCAACTGAAGAACCGTCTCACAGGGTTTCAGAAATCCAGTCAGATAGACCAGTGGTTCGAACTTCTCGGCATAGCAGACCGTCGTGACACACTCGTAGCACGTATGTCATTCGGACAACAGCAGCGCGTAGCTATGATTCGTGCTCTCTGCCAGCCTTTCGACTTCATCTTCATCGACGAACCCATATCTCATCTCGACGATCATAATGCCGACATAATGGGACAACTTCTCGTTGCCGAAGCACAGCGACAAGGGGCAGCTATCGTCACTACTTCCATCGGTAAACATCTGAACCTCAATTATACCCAAGTCTTTAAACTGTAAACGGTAAACTGTAAACTAAAATGCTCTGGAAACTTCTTCGTCATCATATCTCTATACCTCAGTTTGCAGGATTCTTCCTTGCTAACCTCATAGGTATGGTCATCATACTTCTCGGTGTACAGTTCTACACCGACGTACAAGCAATATACAACGGTGAAGATACCTTCATGAAGGCTGACTACCTCATCATCAACAAGAAGGTGGGTACCGTCTCGATGTTCACGGGTAGCAGCGTAGCGTTCGATAGCGACGAACAGCAGGACCTGCGTCAGCAACCATTTGTCAAGGACGTCGGACTCTTCACCCCCAGTGCCTTCCATGTGCGTGCAGCTTTTCAGATGCAGGGACTTGCCAACATGACCACCGACATGTTTTTCGAGTCTGTTCCAGACCGCTTCGTCGATGTGGCTTCCTCCCGTTGGCATTATACCGAAGGCGACAGCAACCTGCCCATCATCCTGCCCAAGAACTATCTCGACCTCTACAACTTCGGTTATGCCTCTTCGCGTGGTATGCCAAAATTTTCAGAGGGCATAGTGGGTGCCATCACTCTTGGCATTACCGTCAGCGGTGGAGGCAACATGCAGCAGTTCGACGGACATATAGTAGGTTTCAGCAGTCGTCTCAATACCATACTCGTGCCTGAGTCGTTCATGCTGTGGGCAAACAAACGCTTTGCAGATCATCCTGTCGAACCCACACGACTCGTCGTCAAGGTGGATAATCCAACTGACGAACGCATCACGCAATATCTCAACGACAACGGTTATGAAACCGATGCTGCCAAACTCGATGCCTCAAAGACCAGTTTCCTGCTGCGTATCATCACGGCTATCGTGACATCCATCGGACTCGTTATCTCCATTCTGGCGGTTTATATTCTGATGCTGTCAATTTACCTGCTCGTAGAGAAGAACTCTACCAAACTCGAAAACCTCCTCATCATCGGTTATAGTCCTTGGCGCGTCTCTATGCCTTACCAGTCGCTTACCATCGTACTGAATATTTTAGTACTCCTTCTTTCATTTGGAGCTTTGCTGCTCGCACGTGGCGTCTATCTCTCAATGCTTGCAGGCTTCTTCCCGCAGTTCGATTCCCCGTCGCTTCTGCCTTCACTCGCTGTGGGACTCTTTATCTTCATCATCGTATCCATTATTAATATAATAGTAGTCCGCAATAAAGTAATGTCAATATGGAACAGGAAAAAGTGAATGAACTCGTGGAACTTTTCCTCCGTACCTTCGGTTCTGCACCCGCATCCGTACAGCAACTGCCCGGAGCCGGTAGCAATAGAGTATATTTCCGCTTAACAGCCAAGGATGGCTCTACCTGCATCGGCTGCGTAGGTACAAGTAGTGAGGAGAACCGCTCTTTCATCCAACTTTCAAATCATTTTTGCAGCAAGGGTATGCCTATGCCGAAGGTCTATAATCATAATGAAGATTATACCATATACCTCCAGCAGGATTTGGGTTCTCTGTCTCTCTTCGACTTTCTCAAAGAGGGTAGGGAGAAGGGCGGTGACTACTCCGAACGTGAGGTGGCGATGCTCCGTAAGGTCATGAATGACCTGCCACAGATTCAGTTCCTCGGTGGTTCTCCCGACATTTTCCAGTATTGCTATCCGCAACAGTCGATGGACAGCGTCTCGGTAATGTTCGACCTCAACTACTTCAAATACTGTTTCCTCAAACTCAGCGGACTCGAATTCAACGAATACCGTCTTCAGACTGACTTCGAACACCTCTGTTCCGACCTCCTGCTCGAAGATGCCGACACGTTCCTCTATCGCGACTTCCAGGCACGTAACGTCATGCTCGCCAGCGGCACACCATATTATATTGATTTCCAGGGTGGACGACGCGGACCTATCTACTACGACGTAGCTTCGTTCCTATGGCAGGCATCAGCCCACTATAGCGATGATTTGCGCCGCGAACTCATCGACACCTATTGGGAAAGTCTTCAGGACTACATCACAGCCCCTGACTGTCCTCCGTGCTATCGCGAACTCACCCGCAGCAGTTTCGACCAGCGTCTCCGTCTCTTCGTCTTCTTCCGCATCCTTCAGGTACTCGGTGCCTACGGTTTCCGTGGACTCTGGGAAAAGAAAAAACACTTCATCGACAGTATTCCTCCCGCACTCGAAAACCTCCGCTCCGCACTTCTCCAAGGTTCTGCCGACGACTACCCATACCTCAAAGAAGTACTTGAACAATTGGTAGATTCTCAACTCTCAACTCTCAACTCTCAACTCTCAACTCTCAACTCTCAACTCTCAACTCTCAACTCTCAACTCTCAACTCTCAACTCTCAACTCGTCATACGAGTATATTCTTTCTCCTTCAAGAAAGGAATCCCTGAGGATACTTCCGGCAATGGTGGCGGTTACGTCTTTGACTGCCGTTCGTCGAATAATCCCGGACGTTATGAGGAGTACAAGACACTTACGGGTCTTGACCGTCCCGTCATCGACTTCCTTGAGCAGGACGGCGAGATACTTCAGTTCCTCTCTCATATCTATCCCATCGTCGATTTTCATGCCCAGCGTTGGATTGAGCGTGGCTTTACCGACCTTCAGATCAGCTTCGGTTGCACCGGCGGTCAGCATCGTTCCGTCTATTGTGCCCAGCATGTAGCTGAACACCTACACGACAAATTCGGAGTTGAAGTACATCTCTGCCATCGCGAACGTGGCATCACCCAAGTACTGAAATAATCTCAGTTTTCTAAGACATCTGACGTACTCTTTGCGGCACGTCTCTACCTTGCTCGCAGCACGTCTCAGCCTTTTCGTGACGTGTTCAGTGCCGCGTTGTGACGTGTTCAGCGCCGCGTCGCATCGTCGCGCCCGCGTGGTAAAAGTGCCGTAATGATAGAATGTTGTTTTGCCTTGTAAAGGAAAACAAGTGTCAGTCAGAGCTATCTCAGTATCTCAATCTCAGTTGTAAATAAGGTGTCACAGTTATTGTCGAATCTACCCTTATAAGAACTTATAACTTATTAATAATCAATTATATATAATAATATAAGTATATAAAATAGAGGTGTGTGTACCACAAAAAAATGTAATTGAGATTGAGATTTGAGATAATATAAATTCAAAGAAAAATTTAACTCCTTGTTTATTAGTAAGTTATCTTTGTTGTTGTTTCTCTTTATTGGTATCTCAGTCTCTGAAAAGTGTTATTTTCCATAGTTTTAGCCTCTAAAAAGCCTTGTTTTTGAAGCTTCAAACTGCATTTTATAACATAAAAGAGTGTTTCAAAAACTGAAACACTCTTCCTTTATTTGCATTATTTTATCAATAAAATTAGCTTATTCCCCTTGTTTTGTCCATGTGGTATCCCATAGAGTCATGGTTGTTTCGCCTACGGTTACGTCAAATTCTTCTTCTGTACGTTCGCTTTCCGGGATGTTGATAAGTACGACGTCTTTCTGATGACCATCCTCAAGATAGCCTACGTGAGTATATGTCCATGTTACTTTGAGTTTTCCGTTTTCATGAACATAAGTACCGACTTTTTGCTCTGCGATTGTGTCGTAATGGTGACCGGTGTTTGGACTATTGCCATCCTGGTTGTATTGGTATTTAGTATAGCTGAAACCTCCATTGATATCGAAGATGGCCATATCGTTGTTGTCGTTTCTCCAATCTCCAACTATGGCATCCATATCAGGTACGTCCGGATAGGCAATGTTAGCCATGCGCGACATTGTGGCAATAAGGGTATGGTGAACGTTGTAATGAGCAGATGCCGCCTCGTTTGTTCTAATCGTAAGTTTGCCATCAGCCAGACTATAGGTGTAAGTCATTTTGCCTAAGCCTTTCTTACTCTTACTTGTCTTCACCCATTTTCTATTTATATATTCGCTGATTTCCTTTGGGTTCAGAATAAGTTTGTTGCCTTCTGTGGTAAAGGTGCCTTTGAAATAGACAATTTCGTCCCAATGTACGCCATTGATTACGTCGTCTATGCTATTGGCATTAGCAATAACCCGTTCCACCATTTCGTTTGAGCCAGAATAAAAAGCAGTTGCCATATCATAGTTGCCATCTCTGTCAAACATGTAGAATACTTGGTGGTCGTAGATGGATGCCAGTCCGCGCCAATCGAGACCTGTGTCGTAGCCAGATGGAACATAACCTCTCCAATAGCCATAGATGGTTCCGTCATCGGTTGGTGTCTCAGGAGATGGTTGAGGACCGGTCGAATCGTCTTTATCGTCACCACAAGAAATGAATGTGAGTGCCAAAGAAAGGCACATCATGAGAGTTGTCAGGCTCAAAAATGTTTTCTTCATAATTGTTAGATTTTAGAAAAAAAGTTTAAATATCTGCGGCAAAGATATGGAAAACGGGATGAAAATGCCAAATTTATTTGAATATAATTTGACTTTTGGCAGAGAAAAACGAAAAAGAGGAACTGCGTGGGCGGTTCCTCCTTCATTATTTATATTATAGTTGGGTTTACTTGTTGAGTGCGAGTGCTACGTTTACGGCACATGCTACTGTACAACCTACCATTGGGTTGTTACCGATGCCAAGGAAGCCCATCATCTCTACGTGCGCTGGTACTGAAGAAGAACCTGCGAACTGTGCATCTGAGTGCATACGTCCGAGTGTGTCGGTCATACCGTAAGATGCTGGACCTGCTGCCATGTTGTCTGGGTGGAGTGTACGACCTGTACCACCGCCTGAAGCAACTGAGAAGTATGGCTTGCCTGCAAGTACGCGCTCTTTCTTGTATGTACCTGCTACAGGGTGCTGGAAACGTGTCGGGTTGGTTGAGTTACCTGTGATGCTGACATCTACGTTCTCCTTCCAGAGGATTGCAACGCCTTCGCGAACGTCGTCTGCGCCGTAGCAGTTAACTTTGGCACGTGGTCCGTCGGAGTATGCTTTTGTCTTCACAACCTTGAGTTCGCCTGTGAAGTAGTCGAACTTAGTCTGTACGTATGTGAAACCGTTGATACGTGAGATAATCATGGCTGCGTCTTTGCCGAGTCCGTTGAGGATACAGCGGAGTGGCTTCTGACGTACTTTGTTTGCCATTTCAGCAATCTTGATTGCACCTTCTGCAGCTGCGAATGACTCGTGACCTGCGAGGAATGCGAAACATTCTGTCTCTTCGCGGAGAAGACGTGCTGCGAGGTTTCCGTGGCCGATACCTACCTTACGGTCATCAGCTACTGAACCAGGAATACAGAATGCCTGGAGACCGATACCGATTGCTTCGGCTGCGTCTGCTGCGTTCTTGCATCCCTTCTTGATTGCGATGGCTGATCCTACTACGTATGCCCATTTTGCATTTTCGAAGCAGATGCGCTGTGTCTCTTCACATGTCATGTATGGATCGAGACCTGCCTTTTCGCAAATCTGGTTTGCCTCTTCGATAGAGGAAATGCCGTTTTCGTTGAGAGCAGCGAGAATCTGCTTCATACGACGGTCTTGACTTTCAAATTTTACTTCTCTAATCATAGTCTGTTTCCTCCTTTATTCTTTACGTGGATCAATTGATTTAACAACTCCCTGTTCTGGCTTTGTGCGGCCATAGGTACCTGTTACGCTCTTGAGTGCTTCGTTAGCGTCCATGCCTTTCTTGACAGCTTCCATGAACTTGCCCATGTGAACATATTCGTAGCCACAAACCTCGTTGTCCTCGTCGAGGAACATCTTTGTGATGTAGCCTTCGGTGAGCTGGAGGTAGCGTGTACCCTTGAGCTTTGTACCGTAGAGTGTACCGCACTGAGAAACAAGTCCCTTACCGAGGTCTTCGAGTCCTGCACCGATTACGAGTCCGCCCTCAGAGAATGCGCTCTGGGTACGTCCGTAAACAATCTGGAGGAAGAGTTCGCGCATAGCTGTGTTGATAGCGTCGCAAACGAGGTCGGTGTTGAGTGCTTCAAGGATGGTCTTGCCAGGAAGAATTTCTGATGCCATAGCAGCAGAGTGGGTCATACCTGAACAACCGATGGTTTCAACGAGACATTCTTCGATGATACCTTCCTTAACGTTGAGAGAGAGTTTGCAACAACCCTGCTGTGGTGCACACCAACCGATTCCGTGTGTCATACCGGAGATGTCTTTGATCTCCTTTGCCTGAATCCACTTACCCTCTTCAGGGATTGGAGCTGGTCCGTGGTTAGGACCTTTGGCAACACAGCACATTTCTTGTACTTCTTTAGAATAAACCATAAGTCTGAATGTGTTTTTTGTGATTGTTAATAAAAAAAGTGTTTATAGTTGATTATTGTTAATCGTCCATGCCGATAAGGGCACCTTTCTTGTTGAATTTGAGTTCGAGGTCGTTGGAGAGCTCGATTTCATATCCGAAACGCTCTTTGTCGATTTTCACGATCTGAGTGTTAGGGAAGGTGGTGCTGACATAGGTAGCAATGGGAGCTGGCACGAGTGCTGCGGGAACCGGTTTGGTTTGGCAGTCCACTTTGTCCCAGTTGCCTTTCTTGTCGAATTCGATTTTCGTGCCGTCGTCGAGACGTGCTTCGTATTTCGTACCGCTGAACTCGGGATCGCGTTCTGCGTAGATGATAGTCTGAGCAGGGAAGTTCTGCTGGATGAAGGTCTTGGCAGCTGCTGGCAGTTGCTCTACGGGAATAGGGTGATCGTCGGCAAGACATGTTGCTGACGAAAGACACAGAAGAATTGCAAGGAGGAAATGTTTCATAGAGTTAGGAGTTTAATGTTTAATGTTCAATTATCGTGCAAACCGAACGCAATCAAGCGTGCTTGAATTGCTGAGGTGCAGCCGATATTCGCGGCAAAGCCGCAATGGTCAATGGTCAATGGTCCGATAGTAAATGAGACTACCAAGCTTCGTTGTCGATGTCGATGGGTACTCCTTCGCTATTGAATTCGATTTTCATTCCGTTGTCGAGTTGGACTTCATAGGTGGTTGTGAACCATTCGGTCTCTTGCTTGGCATATATGACTGTACTCTCTGGATAGGCATTGCCTATGTAGGAACGGACTTCCCTGGGGAGTTCATCGACCGGAAGTATCTTCTCGCTTTCGCACGACGTGAGTAATGCGGCTGAAAAGAGGACTGCAAGAGCCGTTTTAACGATTTTCATATTTATTTGTGCTGAATTAAATGTTATTATTGGTGCAAAGATATGTATTTAATTTTTTATCTTTTCATTTTTTCACTAATTTATTTATTACCTTTGCCGAAAATTTCAATTTTAATGAAGAAAAAGTATCTCTTTCTGCCTGTTTTATTGTTTGTCATGCTATGTTTGGCATGTTCAGAGAGCAATAATCTGCGAAACATTCAGATAGGAAAGGCATTCGAAGCGGTAAAGATGAATACGTCTGAACTAAAGGAACTGCCGGAGGAGTTTGCCGAACCTGACGATGGGGACGAGATGGTGTTTGACATGAGTGTTTCGATTGATTCGCTGAAGTTTGCCGACTCAACTGACTCTTTGGCATGTACACTTATCAATAAGTGCATTATCACTCAGTTGCTGGGACAACCTTCGTATCTGACTATGTCGGAGGCGATAAGTAGTTTTATCGAACAGAAGAAGAGGGAGTTCACTTACGAGGAGTATATGGTGACTTGCTACGACCATATTACGGGTGTGGCAGACCCTGGACTGACGGATGTGCTGAATTATACGTTCAAGGAGGATTATTACGGGGGCGGTGCTCATCCTACCCAGGTGGTGACGATAAAACGTTTCGACATGCAGAACGGTACTCCCATCGGACTTTGGGATGTGTTTGAGGATTCATGTGCGAATACGCTTCGTTCGCTGCTCACTCAGAAACTGATGAAGCAGCAGAATGTGGGTTCGATCGAGGAACTGAAGGAACGCGGTTTCCTTGAAATGGTGGATATGTTCATACCGGATAATTTCTGGCTCGACAGCGATAGTCTGTCGTTCTTTTTCAACCAGTATGACATTGCACCATACGCTATGGGGCAGATTGCACTTACGTTCGGTTACGATGAACTTAAGCCGTATCTGAAACCTAAGATAGCGGAAAAGATTAAGGAATAATCAACGCCGTGATTATTCCTTAATCTTAACGAAAACGAAAACGAAAACGATAACGAACCGAGGGAGCAGCGAGAGCAGAGTCAAACTCGTTTGAACTCTGCCGAGTCGCGTCTGAGGAAGACCGAAGGTCAAAACGAAAACCTTAAACTTCTTAAACTGTAAGCTTAGCTTACTTATTCAAGATTTTGCGGGTGTTTCCGTTTCGGTCGCGTACGATGAAGAATCCACGGCTGAGTGTGGGCTGCTGCATACCTGCGATGTTGTAGATTTCGACTGTTCCGTTCCACTGGTCTTCGTCGGTGGAGGGCGTGTCGGTAATCTCTGTGGCATCGTAAGGCTGCGGAGTGACGAGAAGACGGTTGTCTGCTATTGATTCTATTTCTCCGTGTGCTATCT
Organism: uncultured Bacteroidales bacterium; assembly: GCA_902774005.1. GTDB lineage: Bacteria > Bacteroidota > Bacteroidia > Bacteroidales > Bacteroidaceae > Minthosoma. Next base: position 23,470 of record CACYGK010000001.1, read on the forward strand.
GTTTGCCTTCGGAGTTGAATATTCTAATGTCTTCCACTTTGTCGCTGACTGAAGTCAGGTCGATTGCAAAACGGAGGTGCTCAACGGTCTGAATAGCATTGTTGAGATTGATATCGAGTGTGGCATCGGTTTCGTTGTAAACATAGTCGAAATCGAGCTGACGACGTGCATTCCAGAAGTCACCCCAGTCTTCAAAGTTGTAAAGTCCCACTTTTTTAAGGTCGGTCATGTTGACAAACAGTTCCTCTGCCAGCATCTTCCATTTGCGGTTGGGGTGGATGAGGAGGATGGCAGGAGCGTAGTTGCCCTGCAGTTTGCCCTGTACTTCATGCCACATAGCTGATTTCTCAGGCCAGTTGTCTGCGTTGATGGGGTCGGCACTGATTACGTCGGAGATATGGAGCGGCATCACGAGTACGCCGTTGAAGTAGCCGTCCCATGTCTTGCCGAGGCGTTCACGGAATGGGAATTCGCTCAGTACGTCGCCGGCTGCAAAACAGGAGGAGAATTCATAGCCTGCCTGCTGTTCGGCAAGTGGTATGTTGTTGTTCATGCAGAGGTGACCTGTACGGAAAGAACGGACGTCGTTGCCGAGGTCGTCTTCGATTATCTGTTTAGAAAGCACTACCTCAGCCCATGTTGAACCGCCGGTGGAGATTCCGACATCGGAGGGCTCTGCTTCGTGGTGGGCCATCTGTGCGTATTCTTCTTTGGTAACGACGGTCATCGGAAAACGGTCGGTCTTGCTGAAGTCGGGGAAGTGGCATACGCTATGACTGCCTACGGTGTGTCCGTCGTTGAGCAGCAGACGTGCTTTTTCCTTTGTGATGTTGTCGTAAAAAGCGGACAGGTATCCGGCGTCGCGGAAGTAGTGGACAGTAAGGAAATAATGTGCTTTGAGTCGGAGGTCGCGCTCATATTCCGACATGTAGAACATGGAGTCGTAGGCTGTACGAGAGTCGCAGTCGTGGGTGGGAATGATGAGCGACTGAAATCCGTCGGGAATGGTGAATTTCCACACGCTGACACGCTGGTTGCGGGTGAATGCCGAACGGAGGAAGAGTGGGGTGACGTCAGCTGACGGTTCGAAGGCATTGGACGTCTGGCGCTGAGCCTCGAAGTCTTTGTTGAGTTGTGAGCGCTGGATTACGTCGCGCCAGAGATAACCGAACAGGTAAACCTTACCTTTTCCGAGAGAACGACGTATGACAGCGTTTGAGTTGTCATCGAAGTTGGCAAGTACTTCGGCATCGGAACCTTCGGAAAGTGTATATGCAAAGGAGTTGATGCTCTCGCCTGTAAGTTTCTTACCTCTACCGAGCGATGTGGTACGCTCTTCGGGTTCGTCAATATATTCCAGTTCTTTGTCGTTGTAGTGGTCGGCAGACCAAATCAACTGATAACGTGCTTTGTTCTTGTTGATGCCTGAAACTCCGAAGAGATTCTTGGCTGCTGTTGCATCTGCCGAACTGTTGTTAAGAACACTGGCTGCAGGAGATACGAGTATGCCGCCATTCTCAACCCACTGACTCAAGGAATTAAGTTCGTCGGCTGTGAAGGCTGACTTCTTTACTTCGGACGAGAGCAGAATCATTGTGCTCTGCTGCATGGCATCGGAGAGCGACGTGGTTGTGAAGTAGGGAAGTCCGGTTAATTCCATCATGTATTCTGCCGAATAGACATTTCGGCTGCTTGCCTCTATCTCTGATATGCGGCTGGTGATGTCGAGTACGCATACCTTACCGGTAGGGTTTGAAACTGCAAATGTCTGTAATGTGATGAGTGCGCAAATGAGGGTGCTGAGTATTCTCCTGAACATCGTCATATAAGTATGTCTGCCAATATTTTGTGATATTCCTTAATCAAATCGGCTGCAAAGGTACAACAAAGTTGTAAGATGACAAAGTAAAAGCCCCGAAATCGTTCTGACTTCGAGGCTTCGATGATATAGGAGTTCTGTTTAAAACTTTTGTATATGACGTTTATTTACTTTCAAATGTAAGTTGGTCGCCGTCGGCACTCACTTCTATCTCTTTGTCGCGGTCGATTTCGCCACTTAGCATTTTCTTCGAAAGTTCGTTGAGCATCTTCTCCTGAATAGCCCGTTTCACTGGTCGTGCACCAAACTGCGGGTCGTAACCGACTTTGGCTATGAGGTCGATGGCTTTGTCATCGACATGGAGTGTGATTCCGTTGTCGGCTACCATCTTGACTACGCGGTCGATTTGCAGTTTGACAATCTGACGAATCTCTGCTTCGCCAAGTGGTGTGAAGTCGATAATCTCATCAACTCGGTTGAGGAACTCAGGACGGAAGATGTTCATGAGTGATTCGCGTGGTGCGTTGCTCGTCATGATGATGATGGTGTTCTTGAAGTTTACGGTACGTCCCTTGTTGTCGGTGAGTCGTCCGTCGTCAAGTACCTGGAGCAGCACGTTGAACACGTCAGGATGAGCTTTCTCTATCTCGTCGAACAGAACTACTGAGTACGGTTTGCGTCGTACCGCTTCGGTGAGTTGTCCACCTTCCTCATATCCGATATATCCCGGAGGTGCTCCTACGAGTCGGCTTACCGTATGTTTCTCCTGATATTCGGACATGTCGATACGTGTCATCATCGATTCGTCATCGAAGAGGTAGTCGGCAAGTGCCTTTGCCAGTTCGGTCTTACCTACACCTGTGGTACCGAGGAATATGAACGAACCGATAGGGCGTTTCGGGTCTTGCAGTCCGGCACGGCTACGGCGTACAGCATCACTTACAGCTTGGATGGCTTTGTCCTGACCGATGACACGCTTGTGGAGTTCGGTTTCGAGACCCAGCAGTTTCTTGCGCTCGGACATCTGCATCTTGCTTACCGGTATGCCGGTCCAACGACTTACGACGTCGGCTATGTCGTCACTGGTCACTTCTTCCTTGACCATTGCGTTGCCGTCCTGTGCCTCAGCCAGCCGCTGTTGGATATTCCTGATATCTTCTTCGAGTCGCTGCAGTTTTCCGTAACGTATCTCTGCCACCTTTGCATAGTCGCCCATGCGTTCTGCCTTGTCGGCTTCGAACTTCAGGTTTTCTATCTGCTGCTTGTCCGACTGAATCTGATTGAGCAGGGCACGTTCGCCTTCCCATTTCTCTTTCTGTTTCTTCTCGTCGGCTTTCAGAGAGTCGATGATGCGGTTCAGTTCATCGAGTTTTTCTTTGTCGTTTTCACGCTTAATGGCTTCCCGCTCTATCTCGAGTTGCTTGATTCGGCGACTCAGTTCGTCGAGTGATTCAGGTACGGAGTCGCGTTCCATCCTAAGCTTTGCTGCAGCTTCGTCCATAAGGTCGATGGCTTTGTCCGGCAGGAACCGTTCGGTGATGTAACGGTTCGAGAGTTCGACGGCTGAGATGATAGCCTCATCCTTAATCCTTACTTTGTGATGATTCTCGTAGCGTTCCTTCAGTCCACGCAGTATGGATATGCTCGACATTACATCCGGTTCGTCCACCATGACAGTCTGGAAACGTCGTTCGAGAGCCTTGTCCTTCTCGAAGTATTTTTGGTATTCATCAAGTGTTGTGGCACCAATGCTGCGGAGTTCACCTCGTGCCAATGCCGGTTTGAGGATGTTGGCAGCATCCATTGCTCCCTGAGTCTGTCCGGCACCCACAAGGGTGTGTATCTCATCGATGAACAGGATAATCTGTCCGTTGCTCTTAACTACGGCATTGATAACACCTTTCAGACGTTCCTCGAATTCGCCCTGATATTTTGCTCCGGCTATCAGAGCACCCATGTCAAGACTATAGAGCTGTTTGTCTTTCAGATTATCGGGCACGTCGCCTCGCAGTATTCGTCCTGCCAGTCCTTCGACGATGGCAGTCTTACCGGTACCAGGCTCACCAATCAGGATAGGGTTGTTCTTGGTGCGTCGCGACAGGATCTGCAGAATCCGTCGTATCTCTTCATCACGACCGATTACCGGGTCCAGTTTGCCGTTCTTTGCGAGTTCGATAAGGTTGGTAGCATATTTCTCCAGAACCTCACGCTCGTCTTGTGGTTGATTTTGCTGATTGTTGTTGAAGTTCATAGGTCAAAATGTTTAAAGTTTAACAATTCTGTCTCGTCCCACGAACAACCGTTGTTCCACGACAAAAATAAACGACAAATCGTCACATTCTGCATGACAATTTGTCGGTAATATGTGAGATGTAAGATGTTATTCCTCTTCTGCCTCTTCTTCCGGGAAGATAAGGTCGAGGGCAGCCTTGAGCAGAGTCTCTTCCTCGTCGCCATATTCCTTCATGGAAAGGAGATAGGTGGTGGAACTTTCGCTTATGGAGGATTGAGGAGAGAATGCTCCGTATGAATAGTTGCCTGTGGCATCAGCTACGTAGCATACGGCTGGGAAGAGCCGGTGACCATATTCATGACCTATGAACTCCGTTATTACGTTTTGTCCCTTCGACTTCTCGCCGATAAGTATCACATTCTCTTCGCCCAGAGTGAGCTTCAGGGCTCTGATGAGCCACTCGGCAGCTCCCTGTGTATAGTTGCTCATTATAATATATATGCGTTGCAGTTCCATACTGCTGACCGAAGTATCGTAATTATACACGGTGTTTTTGTCGGCATAGCGGCTGTTCCATTCTGTTTGGGCAAATACTTCTGATTTCTTTGCGGCAGGCACGATGTAACTTGCCAGACGCTGAGCCATTTCAATAGTGCCGTGGTTGCAGAGTCGGAGGTCGAGAATCATCTCTTTCGGATTGTCTGCTTTCAGGGCTGCCATCTTTGTATCCATGTCGTTTTTAAAGTCGTAACCTGACGATTCTGTCTCGTATGGTCGCGGCAGTAATCTTGTAGCCAGAAGATATGCTACGTTTGTTGCATCTCGGGTTATGGTTTTTGAACATGGAAAGGCTGGTTCTACAATCGAATGTGAAGCTGAAAGTGTGGCGGTAATCGAGTCGGTCCACACGTACTGACCTGTCTCGAGAGTGTCAAGGTGGTGGAATATGATTCCATGAGTGGTTCCCGACTTCAGATTTTTTGTGGCTACCGATGCCGTCATCTTTGTACCATCTACCTCCGAAATGAAGCAGTTGCGATGGAGTCCTGCATTTGCAGCAGGAGAACCCTCGACGACGTATGTAATACGTGCAAATGTTCGTGATGTTGCTTTTGTGGGGTCGGTAATTGTGGAGAAGTCCATACCGTATGAATCGAGACGATTGAAGTTTCCACGTTCGTAAGGGTCGGTAAGTGCGCTGTCTATCTGACAGTACGACCATGAGTCGTTCTGCTTGACAGACTGGGTCAGAGTGGAGAAAAACTTGGTGAGAGTATAGAAATACGCCTTGTAGTTCTGTTCAGGAATTTGGTCGCCCCACAGGTATTTATCCTTCATTATATTCATTACCCATGTGTTGTGCTCCGTCAGTTCCACGTATTCATGACTGCGGTCTTCACCCTTACATGCCAGAAGGAGTAGGGCGGAGAGCAGTACTGCAATCAGATTGTTATATGTGATTCTATTCATGATGGTATGGTTCGTTCTTAATGATGGTCATAGCCCTGTATAGTTGTTCGGTGAAGATGAGACGTATCATCTGATGCGAGAAGGTCATTTTCGATACACTGAGCATCTCTTGCTTTCTGTCGTACACGTCCTTTGAGAATCCATACGGACCGCCGATGATGAATACCAGACGTTTTCCGACTGTTTGCTGACGTTTTTCTACCCATTCGGCAAAGTCCACACTCCTCATCTCCTTACCTCTCTCGTCAAGTAGAACAACGTAGTCGCTACTTTGCAACTGTTTCATTATCAGTTCGCCTTCAGTTTGTTTCTGTTGCTCAACGGAGAGTGACTTTGTATTCTTCAGTTCAGGTATCGTCACCATTTCAAAAGGTATGTAATGAGTCACCCTCCCGGCATAGTCGCTGATAAGTGTCGTCAGTTCTTTGCCTACGGTCTTTCCTACAACAAGCAGCACTATCTTCATCTTCGTCTATCTTGATATGTTTTTAATACCCTTCACGGTCTTCAGTTTCTTTATCAGCTGCTCTATCTGTTTGTTGTCGTCAATCATAACGGTTAGAGTACCCGAGAACAGTCCGTCCTCGCTGCTCTGGATGCTTATTCCTCGCAATGTGATGTTTTTCTCTTTATTGATGATTGACGTGAGGTTGTTGACGATGCCGATGTCGTCATTTCCGACTACATGCAGTATTACGGCATACTGACTACTGCCTTTGCCTGCCCATTGTGCACGGATTACCCTGTAACTCATTCTCTCTTTCAGTCTTTCGGCATTAGGACAGTTGGAACGGTGTACCTTTATTCCACGGTTGATAGTAACAAATCCGAAAACGTCGTCGCCGTAGATAGGATTACAGCACTTTGCAAGCGAATATTCAACACCTTTAACGCTGTTGTCGATGACTAGCACGTCGCCGCTGCTCTGAGTCATGTCGTCAGTTGTATTCCTTACAAATCCGTCGGCACTTCTGTTTTCCGTAGTGTATAGTGCAGGGTTGGCTTCACGATTTTGCTGTTCCTTGTATTTCTCAACAATATAAGCGCTGTCGATTGTTCCGTCGGATATGGCACGATAGAAATCGTTCATCTGCTTATATCCGAGTTTCTTCACCATCCTCATCATCGTACCCTCATCGGGTTCAATCTTATGGTGTTTGAATTTTCTTTCCAGGTCTTCCTTGGCAAAGGCTGCATTTTTAGCTTCCTGTTCGTGCAGACTCTGCCGTATCTTATTCCTGGCCTTGGTTGTCACGGCAAAGTTAAGCCAGTCGCGTTTAGGTATCTGTTTGTTTGATGTCAGAATCTCTACCTGGTCGCCACTCTGTAGTCGTGTATATATCGGAACATTCTTTCCGTTGACCATACCTCCGATACATTTGCATCCGATATTGGTATGTATGTGGAAGGCGAAGTCGAGTACTGTTGCTCCTTTCTGCAGTTTGAAAAGGTCTCCTTTAGGTGTAAATACAAATACCTCATCTGAGTATAAATCAACCTTAAACTGATTAATTAACTGTTCGTCGCTTGTCGTTTGATTTTCAAGTGCTGAACGTACATCTTTTAACCAGTCTTCTAACTTTGTACCAGAGTCCTTTACGCCCTTGTATCTCCAATGGGCTGCAAGTCCTCGTTCTGCTACTTCGTCCATCCTTTCGGTGCGAATCTGAACCTCTACCCACTTGCCTTCCGGTCCCATCACTGTGATGTGCAGACTTTCATATCCGTTTGATTTCGGCACACTTAACCAGTCTCTCAATCGTTTGGGATTGGGACGGTACATGTCGGTCACGATGGAGAATACCTGCCAGCATTCCAATTTCTCGTTTTCTATCTTGCTGTCCAAAATCACTCGGATGGCAAACAAGTCGTAGATGCCTTCAAACTGACATTTCTGCTTCTGCATCTTTTGCCAGATAGAATGTATGCTTTTCGTTCTGCCTTTTATGTGGAAATGCAGATTGGCTGCTTTCAGTTTTTCTTCTATCGGTCCGATAAAATTGGCAATATAACGGTCGCGTGAAGCACGGGTCTCGTTCAGTTTCTCCTTGATCATGTAATATACATCGGGCTTCAGGTACTTCAGACTCAGGTCCTCCAATTCTCTCTTTATCAAATAAAGACCCAACTTATGAGCTAAGGGGGCATACAGCACACTCGCTTCGTTAGCCACCTTCCTGCGTTCTTCTTCAGTACCCTTGTCCTTAATCTGACGCATCAGGTTCACCCTGTTGGCAATGATAATGAAGATGACACGCATGTCTTCGGCAAACGAAAGTATTAGGTCACGGAAGTTTTCTGTCTCTACAACCGGAGTCTTCTGATATATTTCGTTCACCTTATTCAGTCCTGCTACAATATTTGCCACTTCTTGTCCGAAGAGATGCTTCGCCTTCTCTTTATCTTTCTCAACATAGTTGTGAATCATCACAGCCAAGAGACTGGCACGATTCAGTCCTATCTCTTCAGCCAGTATCACGGCAGTCTGAAGGTCGAAGAGCAAAGGATGCAATCCGAAAACATCGCGTTGCAACTGCCCCTTCTCTGCGGCTTGCTTCAACAGAGTTCTTACGTTGTTCAGGTCTTCGGCTTGAAAAGTGTCTTCTGCAATAGATTGCAGACGCTTGAATTCTTCCTTCAAAAGCTGCTGTTCAGTCGAAGTCATTCCTGTGGTATTATCCATATCGCAATAATTTTGCGCAAAAATACCAAATATTTCCCAATTCCCAATTCCCAATTCCTAATTAATTGCTAACTTTGCACGAAATTTTAATATCTGTTATGCCTAAAATATCTATTCGTGGCACAGAAATGCCCTCATCGCCTATCCGAAAGCTTGCTCCACTGGCTGAAGCAGCAAAGCGTCGCGGCATTCATGTTTACCACCTCAATATCGGACAACCTGACTTGCCAACACCTCAGGTAGCTATTGATGCAATTAAGAATATCGATCGCAAGGTTCTCGAGTACAGTCCTTCACAGGGCTACCGTTCATATCGCGAAAAACTGGTTCATTATTACGCCAAGTACGATATTAACCTCACAGCCGACGACATCATTATCACTTCTGGTGGTTCCGAAGCCGTGCTCTTCTCATTCCTTGCATGCCTTAATCCGGGTGATGAAATTATCGTACCTGAACCGGCATACGCCAACTATATGGCATTTGCCATCTCTGCCGGAGCGGTTATCCGTACCATTGCTACGACCATCGAGGAAGGGTTCTCGTTGCCAAAGGTTGAGAAGTTCGAGGAACTCATCAATGAGCGTACCCGTGCAATCCTCATCTGCAATCCGAACAATCCTACCGGTTATCTCTATACACGTCGAGAGATGAATCAGATTCGCGACCTCGTCAAGAAGTACGACCTCTATCTCTTCTCCGACGAAGTATATCGCGAATTCATCTATACCGGTTCTCCTTATATTTCTGCATGCCATCTCGAAGGCATAGAACAGAACGTTGTACTCATCGACTCTGTCAGCAAACGTTATTCCGAATGTGGTATCCGTATCGGTGCTCTCATTACAAAAAATCCGGAAATACGTAAGGCTGTGATGAAGTTCTGTCAAGCTCGTCTTTCACCGCCACTCATCGGACAGATTGCTGCAGAAGCAAGTCTTGATGCTCCAGAGGAATACTCGCGTGAGGTCTATGACGAATATGTAGAGAGACGTAAATGTCTTATCGACGGACTTAACCGCATACCCGGTGTCTATTCCCCTATACCTATGGGTGCATTCTACACCGTTGCAAAGTTACCGGTTGATGACTGCGAGAAATTTTGTGCATGGTGTCTCGAAAGCTTCGAATATGAAGGGGAGACAGTCATGATGGCACCGGCATCCGGTTTCTATACTACTCCCGGTTCGGGTAAAAATGAAGTGCGTATTGCTTACGTGCTCAAAAAGGAAGACCTTATTCGTGCCCTCTTCGTGCTCCGTAAGGCTCTTGAGGCATATCCTGGAAGAACAGAATGAGATTTGATATTTTCATAGCTAGGAAACTATATTCAGATGACAGTGAGGGCGGGAAGAAATTTTCTCGCCCTGCTGTTCGTATAGCCCTTGCAGGCATTGCCATTGGTATTGCCATTATGATTATATCCCTATCCGTTGTACTTGGATTCAAACGTGAAGTAGCCAATAAAGTCACGGGATTTGGTTCCCACATCCAACTTCTGTCTCTTTCCTACGACTCAAACCGTCAGATGTTACCCGTCATCACTGGCGACAGTCTTCTTGGTATAGTCCGCAGTTTTCCAGATGTTGACCATGTACAGTCGTTCGCTCTGAAGATGGGACTTCTTAAGACATCTTCCGATTTCTGTGGCATCACCTTCAAAGGACTCTCTGCCGACTACGACACTACATTTCTCCATGAGTCACTCGTTGCAGGTTCCATGCCCCGACCCACAACCGACGGTATACCACAATTGCTCTTGTCGCAGACCACAGTACGCAAACTCCAACTCCATCTTGGCGACCGTATCTTTGCCTATTTCCTTTCCAATGAATCAATGCGTGCACGACGTTTTGTCGTTTGCGGCATCTTTGAGACCAATATGTCGGAATACGATACTCACTATGCCATTACCGATCTTGCTACCGTGCAGCGTCTCAATGGGTGGAAAGCGGACGAATCGAGCGGCTACGAAATCACTATTCGTGACTTTTCACGCGTTACCGATGTTTCCTTTGATATGGCACTTGTCATCAACAACCGTCCTGACCATCGTGGAGTATCGTATGGAGTTTTCAATATTCGAGAACTTGCACCCCATACCTTCTCGTGGTTGGCTGTGCTAGATATGAATGTAGTCATGATTATCATTCTTATGATATGCGTCAGCATTTTCACCATAGTAAGCGGACTCCTCATCATCATGCTCGACAAAATAAACATGATAGGTACTCTAAAGGCGCTCGGAGCTACCGACTTTACCATCCGACGTGTATTCATTTCATTTTCTATCATGCTCGTAGGTAAAGGACTCATATTTGGCAATGTTGTCGGACTCTTCCTGTGCTATCTCCAGCATTGGTTCCATGTCGTTTCCCTCAATGCCTCAGTCTATTACATCTCCTACGTACCCATACAAATCAATTACCTTTATATCCTACTGCTCAACCTCCTCACCATACTCGTCACTTCAATTGTCATCATAGGTTCATCCCATCTAATAAGTGTGTCTAACCCGACAAAAACCATGCGCTATGAATAATCTCCAGTCCATAAGTATACCCGTAAACCTTCTGCCCCGTCCTTGCGACGCGCACAAGGGTTCAATGGGACACGCCTTGCTCATCTCGGGACAACGAGGAATGGCTGGAGCTGCAATACTGGCATCACGTGCATGTCTGCGTAGTGGAGTAGGGAAGTTGACTGTTGCCACCCCTTCCTACAACATACCGATACTTCAGGTATCCGTACCCGAAGCCATTATATCCCCATCGGGTGACAATGAAATAACTCAAATAATCCAGACAACACAGTTTCAGGCTGTTGCAATCGGTCCTGGACTTGGTACCGCCCCCGAAACTGCTGCAGCCGTACTTGCACAAATAAAAGAGTGTCATACTCCTATTGTCGTTGATGCCGATGCCATCAATATTCTGGCGCAGTATCCTGATGCACTCCCTTTGTTGCCTGCCGACAGCATACTCACTCCACATATCGGAGAACTAACCCGGCTTATAGGTAATACTTCATCTGCCGACGAACGTCTGCGACTCACACTCGAACTATCTCAGAGATTACACATATATATAATTATAAAGGGAGCTGACAGCACCATCTGTTGTCCTGATGGTACAACACGTGTTAATCATACCGGCAATCCAGGCATGGCTACGGCTGGTAGTGGCGATGTACTCACCGGTATCTTGCTCGGACTGCTTACTCGTGGCTATTCTCCTCTTGAAGCAGCACAATTAGGTGTCTATCTCCATGGACTTGCAGGTGATATTGCAGCTCAACATCTCGGAATGGAGAGCCTTATCGCTTCCGATATCGTCGACCACCTGCCGGCGGCATTTCTGAATATTCAAAACAATAAAACAGATATACAATGAAAAAATCAATCTTCACCCTTTTGTTACTTTCAATGGTCAGTGGTCAATGGTCAGTGGTCAACGCTCAGGTCAGCGAATTCCGTCCGGGGATAGTTGCTGACGGTGTAAACTATGCACTTCCTCGCACAGGTGTTCGTGCCGATGTTACGGTTCGTAAAATAACCTATACTCCTGGTGAATTTGCCCGATATGCAGAGCGCTATCTACACATGAAGGATGTAAATCCCGAAGCACAGACTTACTATGAAATTGACCGAATCAACATATACCAGTACGGCGAACCAGACACTCTCAAGTATTATACAGTGAAACTCAAGGACAAGACTGTTGCACCACTCGTTCAACTTACCGATGCAGGACTAATGGTAGCAATCAACACAAATGTTCCTCTCAACACTCCTGAAGTACCGAAACCTACATCTACACACAACCAGTTGAACGGACACCAGTACTTTACATCTGAGATACTTGCTGCAGCATCCTCGTCAAAGATGGCAGAACTTGTTGCACAAGAAATAATGGACATACGTGAAAGCAAGAATTCGATTCGTCGCGGACAAGTTGAGTCAATGCCTAAGGACGGAGCATCAATGCGAATCGTACTTGGCGAATTAGACCAACAGGAGGCAGCCCTGCTTCAGCTCTTTACAGGATGGCGCGACACAACGACCACTACCGAGTCATACAGCATAATGCCCGATGGTGACATCCAGAAAGCAGTCTTCTTCCGATTCTCTACCAAACTCGGACTTCTCGATGACGATGATGTTGCAGGCATGCCATATTACATCAGTATTCGCGATCAGCATACCGTTCCACTGCCAACCGAAGCGGAACTGAAGAAACGTAAAATCAATGGTGTCGTTTATAATATGGCTAGTGTGGCAGATGTTAAGATATTCTCAGCCGAGGCTACCATCTACGACAAAGATCTACCCTTCCCACAATTCGGTACCATCGACGTACTTGCGCCAACACTCTTTGGCAAGGACGCTACTACATCGGTTATCTTCAATCATGCCACAGGAACCATCCAACAGATTAACAAGTAAACCATTATGAATTATTCATTAAAAAATAACCAGATAGGAACCTTATGCCGTTACTCCGTGTTATGTCCTGAGGGGGGCATGGCAGAAGTACATGTGATGATCGAAGTTGAGGGTAGGGAAGAAACATTTTCTGAGCAATACAGCCGACTGCAAGATGCGGTATTCGAATTGGAATCTCAGTCTGTGATGAAAGGTATGCAACTTGTGATGCGCCGTTTCTTTCTTTCCGATGCAATCAACCAGACGGCAATAGTTGACGACCACCGTCCCTGCACTACATCTTATATAGGTCAGTCACCACTTGACGGTAGTAAGATTGCAGCATGGTACTATTATGTGGGACCTCAGGCTGAAGTTAAATATATGGTAGGTTCCACCATCGTAAGTTATCGAGACCGTCGATACGTGTGGACTCGTGGTCAGCTTTGGTCTTCTGAAACATCCTACGAACAGTCTCGCAACCTTATCTCCGACTATGAGACCCTCTTGACTACCTTTGGTGCTACAATGGAGCGAAACTGTATTCGTACATGGTTTTTCGTAAAAGATGTTGATACCCAGTATCGTGGACTCGTTCGTGCTCGCCGTGAGTTGTTCGAACAGATGGGAATGAACCCTCAGACTCATTACATTGCTTCCACTGGCATAGGTGGTTGTCCTGCAGAACCTTCATCTCTCGTCCAAATGGATTGCTACGCGATAATTCCCAAACCGCAGATGCGTTACCTCTATGCTCCGACCCACCTAAACCGTACCTACGAATATGGAGTTACATTCGAGCGTGGTGTAGCTCTAGATCTCGACGACCATCGCGTATGTTACATATCAGGTACTGCTTCCATTGACAATAAGGGACAGGTTGTCCACGTTGGTGATGTAAGGGCACAGACCCACCGCATGTGGGAAAACGTTGAAGCTCTCCTTAATGAAGGCAACATGACCTACGATGATGTTATTCAGATGATAGTCTATCTTCGCGATCCTGCCGATTATGCTTTGGTAAAGCGTCTATATGACGAACGCTTCCCCGACACACCCCGAGTTATCACCCTCGCTCCGGTTTGTCGTCCCACTTGGCTGATCGAGATGGAAGTAATAGCAGAAAAATAGAAGATTTTTATGGCCAGCGACGAAGAAATAAGATACGCCATAATGAATGGCATCTCCTTCTCAGGAGCAAAACGCGAAAAACGGGAAGACCCCAACAAGGTCAAGACTAAGGCACGCGGAAAGCAATACCACACCGGAGCCCATGGTTCGGGTGCTGCCAAGCATAAAGCCGAAATTCGTCAGAATGTAAAGAAACGTGCTTCCCAACGCAAAAAATAATATAAATAGATGTGTAAGCATTTTTATCATATACCGCTCGTTGCGGTCTTATCGGTTTTGATGCTATCGTGTGGCGGCAGAAAGCAGATAGTGGATGTCGATGATTTGTATCGGAGAGATTCACTTGAGTCAGCACAGGATAGTCTTCAGTTGTTTGAAAATGAAGAAGAACCTCCGGTAGCTGTAGACGGACTGTTTGACGATTTTTTCTTCACGTTTGTGACGAATCAGGGATTTCAGATACAACGCATTCATTTTCCTCTGCCATGTACGGATGGAGAGACGGCTCGTACTGTAAGCAAAGAGGATTGGGACGATTTCAACCGTTTTATCTATCAGGAACATTTCATGGTGGTGTTCGAAGATGATGACGATATTGAGGTGAAGAATGATACGTCGGTAAGCAGGGTTTCGGTAGAGTGGATTGACCTGAATGATGATTCTGCTAATGTATATACATTCCGGAAGGAAAAATCGATGTGGATGCTTTCTACGGTAAACAAAACAGATGTAAAAGAATTGCCGAATGGTGAGTTTCTCGATTTTTTCTGCCGTTTCGTATGCGATTCGGTGTTTCAGGCTCATTCCATTGATAATCCGTTGAGAGTTATCACATCTGAGGATACGGAGGAGGAAAGCGTGTTGAAATCGAAACATGATGCTTCTGACTGGACATGGCTGAAACAGGATTATCCGTTGCCGAAAGGTGTGCTGATGAATATCGATTACGGACAACCTTCGAGTGGTGTGAGATTGAAACAGGTGCTGTTGCAGAGTCTTAACGACAATATGTTCTTTAAGTTTAAGTTTCATAAGTACCGACAGGACTGGAAACTTATAGAGATTGAAAACTAGAAGTTATGATACATAATGATTATTCGTTGCTGGGACATAATACATTTGGAATGGATGTGAAGGCGACGAAGTTTCTGGAATATAATTCGGTAGCAGAACTGCAGGAGATGATCCGACAGGGTATGATTACTGAGCCGTGTCTACATATTGGCTGCGGAAGCAACATATTGTTTACGAAGGATTTCGACGGAACCATAGTACATAGTAGGATTACAGGTATAGAGATTGTAACCGAGAATGAAGATTTTGTTGATGTTGAAGTCGGAGGTGGTCTTGTCTGGGACGATTTTGTAAATATTACGGTGGAAAATGGATGGTACGGAGCGGAGAATCTCTCGTTGATACCAGGTGAAGTCGGAGCATCGGCTGTACAGAATATTGGTGCATACGGTGTTGAGGTTAAAGATCTTATAACTGAAGTAGAAGGCGTTGATATGAAGAGTGGTGAAATAAGGTTATTCAGCAATGTTGATTGCGACTATGCATATCGTCATAGTATTTTCAAAACAGATCTGAAAGGACGTTATGCCATAACTCATGTAACCTACAGACTTTGTAAAGAGTTTGTTCCCCATCTTGATTACGGAAACATACGTGCAGCTTTGCCTGTGGATAACCCTGAACTTACGGCTGCAGATGTGCGTAAGGCTATAATTGATATCCGCAATGCCAAGCTACCCGACCCGAAGGTGACTGGCAATGCTGGTTCGTTCTTTATGAACCCGATAGTGAGTACGGAGAAGTTTGAAGAACTGCTGACACTCTACCCCTCAATGCCACATTACGAAGCAAAGGGTGGGGCGAAAATACCTGCAGGATGGCTCATAGAGCAATGCGGACTGAAAGGAATGGTTCAGGGTAATGTCGGAGTACATAAAAATCAGGCCCTTGTACTTGTGAACAACGGAGGAGCAAAGCCGGAGGAGATTGTGGCATTATCGGAATATGTAAGAAGAAAAGTGAAGGAGAAGTTCGGAATAGACATTAAACCTGAAGTGAATTTCGTATGAACGTAACGATACTCGGAACAGGAACGTCGTGTGGAGTTCCGCAGATTGGTTGCCAGTGCGAAGTGTGTACATCTGACGACCCTCATGACAAACGTCTGCGCTGTTCGGCTCTGGTTGAGACGAAAGGAAAACGCATTCTTATTGACTGTGGTCCGGATTTTCGTCAGCAGATGCTCAGCATCGATTTCAAACCATTGGATGCCATCTTCATAACTCATGAACATTACGACCATGTGGGAGGAATAGACGACCTGCGTCCTTACAGTGTTTTCGGTGAAGTGAATCTATATGCCGAACCGTACTGTGCTCAGCATCTGAAAGAGAGACTTCCATATTGTTTTATTCCGAAAGATAAACGCTATCCGGGTGTTCCTGCTTTGAATATGTACGAAATTGTACCTCATGAACCCGTAATAGTGGGTGAGAATCCTGGCGTCGAAGTGATGCCGATAAGGGTTATACATGGCAGATTGCCGATATTGGGATTCCGCATCGGACGACTGGCATATATCACCGATATGAAGACTATACCCGAAGAGGAGTTCGAATATCTGAAGGACATAGACACATTGATAGTTAACGGATTGCGCCATTACTCTCATCCTACTCATCAAACTATAGAAGAGGCTGCTGCTTTCTCAGAGACTCTTGGAGTCAGAGAGACTTATCTGATACACATGAGTCACCATATCTTGCGTCACGAAGAAGAAGAAAAAAATATGCCACCACACGTACATATGGCGTATGATGGCATGAAACTGACTGTAAAATAAATGCTTATCTTATGTCGATGACAGGAATTTCGTCCTTGTCGTTGTAATAGAGGTTTTCACCTGCCATACCCCAGATGAAAGTATAATAGTAGGTACCTGCAGCTGCGTGCATAGACCACTCAGGCGACATGATAGCCTGTTCGTTGTGGAGCCATACATTACGGCTTTCCTGTGGCTGTCCCATCACGTGTGAAATAGTCTGTCCATCAGGCAGGTTGAAATAGTAGTATGCTTCGATACGGCGACCGTGAGTATGAGGTGGCATAGTGTTCCATACTGCACCCGGATTGAGTTGTGTGAGTCCGAGCTGAAGTTGACATGGCCCTTCCTCGAGTACGTCGTTTACGATAAGCTTATAGACTGTACGGTTGTTAGCCTCTTCTACCGAACCTACAGGTCCCCATACAGCAGCTTTGAGCGAACCCTTACGGCCGTCGAGTGTAATCCATTGAGTCTTGTAGTGCTGATGAGCTGTTGCACTGTTTAGATAGAACTTAGCAGGATTCTTTGCATCCTTCGAACGGAACTGAACAGACTTGTTTATGTCCTTGTCCTTTCCGATATGTCCACGACCGATGTAGAGAGCCTCCTTTGGTGAGAGAGCATATTCCTTACCGTCAACAATCACTACTCCGTCACCTGTTCCACAATTTACGACACCTAGTTCGCGGTTATACATGAAGTACTTCTCCTTGATGTTCTTATCCACGTCGAGACCCAGTTCCCAGAAATTTTCCAGTGTGAGGGTAGTAGCTACAGGCATTGCACCACCGAAGATAAAGCGGTCATAATGCGAGTAGGTGAGGAGGATAGAGTCTGGAGACATTACTTTTTCCATAACGAAACGCTCACGGAGCATCTTTGTGTCGTAATGCTTTACATCTTCCGGATGGCATGCGGTTTGGAACTTAACGTGCTGACGACCTACGAAGCGGTCTGCTTCCTGTGCATTTGCAGCAGAAAACGAGAGGGCTATCAGCCCTGCAATTGCAAGAAATTTCTTCATATTATTTGTTGTTTTGGTTATTTGTTTTTTCATCTTTGATGATTCGGCTACGGTTCCACATCATCATACCCAGAGTGATAAGTGTGAGAATACCCATGCCGATCCATTGCAGATACTTCACACAAGCATAGATTATATAACCGAAGAGCGAAGATGCGAAGTCGAGTGCTCCACCTTCGAATCCGTCTGGAATATGAGCTGCCGAAGCAGTTGGGTCTGCCTTATATACCTCACTTGCTGCCAGGGTGAATGCTGATGCCATATCTGTAACGAAGTAAAGTCCTACAATCAGGGCTACAAGTCCGATAATCAGACTCTTCACCACATTACCCTTTGTGTATGGCAGAATCAATGGGAAGAGGTAGAACATACCAGCCAGTGATGCCAGTGGTAAGAACTGATTTCCCGGAAGGAATACAGCCAGAGCAAGGATAACAGGAATGAGGATGACCGAACAGACGAGGGTAGTGGGATGTCCGATGACGAGAGCTGGAGACATACCTATAAAAACCTTCATACCACCGAATCGTTTCTTTGCCACCTCCTGAGTCTTCTCAGCAATAGGCTTCAGACCGTCGATAAAGAGTGATGTAATACGTGGAATCAGTTCCATGACGGCACCCATTGTGACACCGAGGAAGAGTACTTTCTTGATGTCGAGTTGTGCTCCCCAACCGATGAGCGCACCCACGATGACACCCAATACGAGTGGTTCACCGAGTACACCGAATTTTTTCTTAAGTCCCTCAGCATCGATGTCCAGACGTGAGAATCCGGGAATCTTGTCCAGTAACCAGTTGATGGCTACTGCAAATACCGTAAAACTCTGACAGAACGGCTGTGGAATACTGATACCCTGCAAGTCATAGTGTTTCTGAAATCGTTCTGCTGTGAGGTCAGCCATCACAAGTGTGACGATGTAACATACGATAGCTGCGAAGTAACCCCAAAGCAGACTACCGTCCATTACAAAGTAAGCAACGGCTCCGATAAAGGCGAAATGCCAGTAGTTCCACAGGTCGATATTGACCGTACGTGTGCACTTCGTGAAAAGCAGCAGAAGGTTGACACCCAGACAGATAGGAATGATAAGTGCTCCTACAGCCGTACCGTAAGCTACAGCTGCTGCAGCAGGCCATCCCATGTCGAACACTTTGAGCTGAAGGTCGTAGAGTTGCGAGATAGCCTTAAGAGGCATGTCGAAGTTAGTAGTCAGCAATGCGGTTACAATGCCCAAACCTACAAATCCCACACCTACGTAAAGTCCGCTTCTGAGGGCTTTGCCGAACTTCATGCCGATACACAGTCCGATGATGGTGAAGAGAATAGGCATCATTACTGATGCTCCGAGACTGATGATGTACGCGAATACTTGTTTCATATGGTTTTATGTATTTTAGAGTTTAAAAGTTCAATGGTTTGTACATGGTAAAATGTAAAATTCTTCACATATTGGTTGCAAAAGTAAATATATTAAATGGAAAAAGAATAATCAATACAGAAAAAAGGGAAAGTTTTTCATATTTTTCTTCTCTATTCTGATTAAAAGACGTAATTTTGCACGCTTAAAATGTGAATCAACAAAATTATTTCAATAAAATGGCAAAGAAAACAACTCCTAAGAAAGAAGAAGCTATTGCACTCGACGTGCAGCTTACGAAGACCGAGGCCTTCATTGAGAAGAACCTCAAGAAAATCCTTATTGCAATCGTTGCTGTGGTAGTTGTAGTTGTGGCTTATTTCGCTTATGACAACTACATGTCAAACAAAAATGCCGACGCACAGAAGGCAATTGCGGCAAGTCAGGACGCATTTGCACAGCAGCAGTATGAGAAGGCTCTTAACGGTGACGGCGCACTGAGCATCGGTTTCCTTCGTGTTATCGACGAGTACAGCGGCACAAAGACTGCAAACCTGGCAAAACTGTATGCAGCTATCTGTTATGCTAATATTGACAAGTACGATGAGGCAATCAGCATGTTCGAGGATTTTAGTCAGAAGGGCGACCAGATGATTTCTCCTGCTTCCCTGGCTGCACTTGGCAACTGTTACATTCAGAAAGATCAGACTGAAAAGGGAATCGAGCTCCTGCTCAAGGCTGCAAAAGAGGCTGACAACGATGCTCTCTCTCCAGTATTCATACTTCAGGCAGCAAGAGTATATGAGGCTGAAGGTCAGAATGATAAGGCTCTTGAACTCTATAAGGAGATTAAGGAGAAATATTACCTTAGCCCCATATCTCAGGACATAGATAAGTATATCGAAAAAGTTTCAAAATAAAATATTTTGATTATGGCTACGAAATACCATAATCTCTCTGACTACGATGCCAACTCAGTTCCTTCGGGCGAGGGAATGAAGGTGGGCATCGTTGTCAGTGAATGGAACAGCGAAATAACGAGTGCACTCCTCAATGGTGCACTGAAGACGCTTACCGACAACGGCGTAAGTGAGGATGACATAAAGGTCATGACTGTACCAGGCAGTTTCGAACTCATTTACGGTGCCCGGCAGATGACGAAGTTGTCACTCGATGCTATCATTGCCATCGGTTGTGTGATAAGAGGCGACACTCCTCACTTCGACTATATCTGTGAGGGTACAACCGCAGGGCTCTCCCGACTGAATGCTACTCAGGATATTCCGGTCATCTATGGGCTGATTACTACTAACGACATGCAGCAGGCTAAGGACCGCTGCGGAGGCAAGTTGGGAAACAAAGGCGACGAATGCGCTGTGACAGCTATTAAGATGGCTGATTTCAGACGACGAATAAAATAATACCTCCATACACCTATCAGGCGTTTTGAAAGAATATTACGAGGGGTTATATTGGGCATCATAGCCGTATATGCATCCCTGATTCTGCTATTCAGTTTGCCTTCTGTTCAGAAAGCATTAGCAAACTGGATAGCAGATATTTTGTCGGAAAAACTCGAAACCCGTGTCGAGATAGGTAGTGTCAACCTCGGTTTTCTAAATCGTGTGCGAGTGAGCGACCTCACTATGTTCGACCACAACGGAACACAGATGTTGAAGGTACCGCACGTATCAGGAAGTATGAACTATTTCCAGATCATTCGTGGAAACATACACATTTCCACAGCTCAACTCTTTTCGCCTACCATTATCATCTATTCCGACTCTATAGGTGCCGAACCCAACTTTCAGTTCGTCATCGATGCTTTCAGTTCCGACAGCGAGGAGAAGACTCCTCTGAATGTTAGAGTCAACACCTTTATCCTGCGTCATGCAAACGTGAGCTACGATGTGAAGAGCGAACCTCATCGCCAGCTTGTAGATAGTGTCCAGGGACTCTATGCCATCGATGTGAACCATCTGAAACTTACTGGTGTAGGAATGAATCTGTCACTCAAGACTCTCACCGACGATTCCCTTAATCTAGGTATCAAACGCCTGTCTGCCAAGGAGCTGAACAGCGGACTGGAAGTCGAGAACATGTCGTTCAATCTGGAGGCGAACAAGAGTGAAGCTCTGCTTAAAAAGCTCTCGCTCAATAGTCATAACAGCTCCTTTTCAATCGAAAAACTCAGACTGTTCTATTCAGATTTTCAAAAGGACGGAAGTTTCCGTTTCGACCCTGTCCAACTGCGTGCCATGATAGTGCCGTCAGACTTCCAGAGTCTGCTTCCTATGCTTAATAAAGTCCACACACCATTTCATCTCATTGCCGACGTCTCGGGTGGCAGCAGCAACCTGAACATCAATCGTCTGCACCTCTCCAATCCGTTGGGCAGTATTAAGGTAGATGCTATGTCATCCGTAGGTATTTCCGATGGAAAGGTAGAGAATGCCGAGGCATATATCAAGGATGTACGTGTGACTGTCGACGGCATGAAAGAACTGCTGCAAGGTTTCGGTGTCACCGAATCGATATCCAAACCTCTGGTATCCCTTGGCGATGTGGATTATACCGGCGAGATGAATTACTACAAAGGCGGTATCTCGTCAGTAGGTCAACTGAATACCACAGCCGGAAATATCGACTACAAGGCACATATGGACACAACCAGGATTCTTACAGCCCATACAAATGTAAAGAATTTCAATGTGGGCCGTGTCATGAACAACAATAATTACGGTCTGGCAAACCTCAATATGGACATAAAGATTCAGGGTAGCCAGATTCTGTCGCTTTCGGGTTTGTGCGATGTGCAGAGTCCTGCCATCAATGTTCAGTCCGACATGAAGTATAAATACCAGGGTGGCATTTACGACCTAAAACTCCTTTGCGGCATAGATAATATCAATCCTCAAGCCCTTGCTCTGATGTCGGGGCATAAAGGTGATAAGTTCAGTGGAATCGTAGCAGGACATCTCGTGGGTAGTACTGTTGATAATGTAGCAGGAAAAGTTAGACTTACCGACTTGAGTCTCCAGAACGACTCCGTGCGTATCGATGTTGATTCCATCATCATCGACATCGAGCGACAGATGGATAATTCACATATGTCCGTATATGGTGACTTTGTCAAAATCGATGTTGACGGCGACATATATCCATCTTCATTCGTCCGTCAGGTGACCACAATGCTCCAGCCCCATCTCAACAAACTGATAACCGTTAAACCGTTGCATGGCAAGGTGACTTATTCCAATTTTACCTATAATGCCGTCATCAACCCTCATCCCTTGCTCGAACATTATCTGCCGTCGAATGTGTCGCTTGTCACACCTGTCGAGTCGTACGGATTTGTGAATACTGAACTCCAGCAGCTCAGCGCAAACGTGAAATCGAAAAAGGTGGAGTATGGCGAACGTCAGTTCAACAACGTCCTTGTAAGGTGCAACAATACGGCTGATAACCTCAGTGCTAACCTCTCTACCATCGTCACCAGCGACGAGTCGGCAGCAAGAGTTGACCTCCAGGCCGTGGCCTCCAACAGTATCATCGACGGAAACGTGCGGTTGCAGCTCCGAGGCAATACCAACATCAATATGGACCTGAACAGTCAGGTGTCCTTTGCCGACAGCCTTGGCAGTCTCAAGACCAATATAGACATTGGAAAGTCACTGCTAATCATTAACGACTCTTTGTGGCATATCTCTCCTTCCGTGATAAGCATATACAAGAAAGATATCGCCATCAATGATTTTCAATTGAACGGTGCCAACGACAGCTATCTGAAGGTGAACGGCATGACATCGGCTTCATCCGACAACGATAGTATCGTAGCCCGAATCAATAATCTACAAATTGGATATATTCTTGACGCCATCGACTTCACAGTCGTCAATATCGACGGAATGGCTTCAGGCACCATAGTCCTCGACGACGTCATGTCCGACAATCCGCTCTTCCATGCCAACCTTAATGTTGACGACCTCATATTTGAAAGCGGTTCGATGGGTATGGCAACCATCCATGGCAGTTGGAACAAGGAGAATGAAGCCATCATGCTCGATGCTTGGATGGTTCAGCTGCCTAAAGAAGGAGAAACTGTCGGAATGCCTACAGGAACCGAACTCCACGGATTCGTCTCTCCGGCAAAGAACGACCTCCGTCTCGACATAACGGCAAACCATACAAATGCTGACTTCCTTAACGGTTTTCTCAACGACATATTCCATCCAATAAAAGGTAACATGACAGGAACGGTAAGTGTCATTGGACCTCTCGACAATGTTAATCTTGTAGGTGAGGTAGATGCCGACCTCACCATAGCCCTGCTCGCTACCAGTGTACCGTACCAGGCTGTAAACCAGCATGCGTCCCTTCGTCCCAACGCCATCGTATTCAGCGACGTGGTGCTCACAGACCGGTTCGGAAACGAGGGTGTGGTGAACGGTACGGTCAGTCACCGGAACCTAGCCAACTTTAAGTACGATTTCGATGCTAAGTTCTCACATATCCTGGCTTATGACGAGCGCACGTTCAACGAGAATAATTTCTATGCTACCGTTTTCGCCGATGGCGACCTAAAAGTGAGTGGTAGCGACGGACATCCGATGTACATCACAGCAAACATCACACCTACCCGGGGGTCTACATTTGTCTACGACTCAGCATCGCCCGATGCCATCACCTCCGGCAACTTCATTGAGTTCAACGACATAACTCCAGTCGATACAACCCAGACCAGCAATGATGATTACATGTTGTTCAATTATTTCGGTACTTCCGATACTGACGAGTCGCGCGACTTCGTATGGAAACGTAACGAACAGTCGACCGACAGCCTTGATACCCGTTACCTCTATCATGGTGACCTTTACATGGACTTCAATGTCGACTTGAACGAGAACTGCCAGATTCGTCTCCGTATGGATAATAATGCCGATGGTTACATAACTGCCTATGGCAGAGGTTTCTTAACGGCTAAGTACCATAATAAGGGTAGTCTCGAACTCTTCGGTACATATGATATTCAGCGAGGCAGTTACCGACTCTACATGCAGGACCTTATATACAAAGACCTGATTATAGAGGAAGGAAGTTCGGTTGAATTCAACGGAGAACCCTTCGGCGCACATATCCACCTGTTGTGCCACCATACAGTCAATGCCGTACCACTCAGCGACCTTACTGCCACCACAGCCTATGCAGCAAATAATAAGGTAAAGGTGAACTGTATCCTCGACATCACTGGTACTCTCGGCAATATGGCGTTTAAATTCAATATCGATATCCTAAACGTCAGCGACGAGATAAAGCAATTGGCACGCTCTATGATTAACTCTGAGGAGGAGATGAATACTCAGATTATTTATCTGCTAGCTCTCGGACGTTTCTATCCCACCACACAGACACTGACTTCTACTGACAATGCCTCGTCGTCTGCCGTCAACTCACTCGTGTCCTCAACACTTTCCGGACAACTTAACAATATCATCGGCAACCTCATCGGTAATAACTCCAACTGGAACTTCGGAACCGGTATCGTAACGGGCGAACAGGGGTGGAACGACCTCGATGTCGAGGGAAGTCTGTCGGGTAGACTCTTCAACGACCGACTGCTCATAAATGGTAATTTCGGATATCGTGACAATACCCTCACCAATACCGGTACCTTCGTCGGCGACTTTGAAGTACGTTGGCGTCTGGGCAAGACTCACGGTAATACCTATCTGAAGGCATACAACCAGACAAACGACCGCTATTTTACTAAATCCACACTCAATACACAAGGTATCGGACTCAGTTATGTCCACGACTTTGAAACATGGAAGACAATTTTCAAAAAGTAAGCCGTTTTTTCGTTGTTTTATTCTTGTTTATTCCGTAACTTCGCAGCCAAATTGAACTTTTTATGTCAACGAAGCAAAATAAACAAGGTAGTAGTAAGAAAAAAAAGGCAAAAAAGAGTGTTGAACAGACCAGTTTCAACCCAATCGAAGGTATTGGAAAAAAGGAACTGAGCGGATTCATATTCGGATTCATATTCCTCATCGTAGCAGTATTCCTGCTCATCGCATTCTGTTCGTATCTCTACACAGGAGATGCCGACTTCGATATTCTGGAAAATCCCGGTTCTATTGATGCAATAAACGAAGGTCACCGTTTCCATAATACATGTGGAAGTCTTGGAGCAAAGGCAGCCTATTTCTTTATAAATGATCTCTTTGGACTCGCATCCTTTTTCATCATACCCCTGCTTATCATGCTCGGACTCCGTATGATGAAAGTGTTCCGCATCAGTCTGCTTCGAAAAATTATTCTCGGAATATTCCTAATGCTCTGGACCAGCGTATTTCTTGCATTCATAAGTGATTTCATTCCAGGTGTTTCTGACTCGTTCCTCAACATCGGAGGCAACCACGGCAAGATGGTAGTACGTAAGATCACAGCCGTAGTTGGTTCACCCGGACTCCTTGGACTCATGATTATCTCTGCCGTCCTCTACCTCGTATATGTCAGTGCAAAGACCATCGAACTGGTGCGCAGCATGCTTCGTATGAGCTTCATTCAGAAGATACGCCTTCTCCGTCGTAAGGCAGAGGAAGACCTCGATGAGGATGAAGAAGATGTGGTCGACGGTTCTCCCGTCGAGAATGATGGCGATTCTCCCGTCGAGGATGAGGAGGACAAGGCGACACAGCTTGCACTCGAATTCGAAAGTTTAGCTAATGCCAATAAGAATAATGTGATTGAATTCGGCGACCTCACCTCAGACATCCACGACGAACCGGAAGTGCCTGAAGAGGATATTACTGAGGACGAAAACGATAAAGAAATCGAAGACGAAGAAAACGTGTCCGACGGTTCTCCCGTCGAGGATGAAGATGATTCTCCCGCTGAGGATGAAAACGAAGGTCCTGATTTCGACGTCACTACCCAGCAGACCGAAGAAGGTTCGGGTGAAATCGAACGTGGCGACATCAATACTCCGTACGACCCGAAACTCGACCTCGAGTCCTATCAGTATCCCACACTATCACTCATCGCCAGTTCCGAGGACAGCACCCCAGCCATCGATATGACTGAACAGAATGCCAACAAAGACCGCATCACTCACGTTCTGCGCAATTTCGGTGTCGAGATAAGCAGCATCAAGGCTACTATCGGACCTACCATTACACTCTACGAGATAGTACCTGCCGAGGGTACACGAATCAGTAAGATACGTAATCTCGAAGATGATATCGCACTAAGTCTCGCAGCTGAAGGTATACGTATCATCGCACCTATTCCGGGTAAGGGAACCATTGGTATCGAAGTACCGAATAAGAAGAAGTGTATTGTCTCCATGGAGAGCGTCCTTAGCAGTAAGGTATATCAGGACAGCACCATGGAACTCCCATGTGCCATCGGTAAGACCATTACCAACGAGGTGTTCATGTTCGACCTCACCAAGGCTCCGCACCTCCTTGTTGCCGGTGCTACCGGACAAGGTAAGTCCGTTGGACTTAATGCCATCATCGCATCACTCCTTTACAAGAAGCATCCTGCCGAACTGAAAATCGTCATGGTCGACCCGAAGAAGGTGGAGTTCAGCGTCTATTCTCCTATCGAAAACCACTTCCTGGCACGCCTTGAAGAAGAAGATGACTGTATCATCACTGACGTGCAGAAGGTAGTCAAGACACTCACTTCGCTATGTCAACTCATGGACACACGATACGACATGCTGAAGAAAGCCGGTTGTCGCACAATCAAGGAGTATAATGCCAAGTTTAAGGAACGCAAACTTAATCCCGAACACGGACATGAGTTTATGCCATATATCGTAGTCATCGTCGATGAGTTCGGCGACCTCATCATGACTGCCGGCAAGGAGGTTGAAATGCCTATTTGCCGCATCGCCCAACTCGCCCGTGCCGTCGGCATCCACATGATTATAGCCACTCAGCGTCCGCAGGCAAGCATCATCAGCGGAGCCATCAAAACCAACTTCCCAGCCCGTATGGCATTCAAGGTAAGTTCGATGATTGACTCCCGCGTCGTACTTGACCGTCCTGGAGCACAGCAGCTCATTGGACGAGGCGATATGCTCTACCTTGCAAGTGGCGAACCCGTCCGCGTTCAATGTGCCTTTCTCGATACACCCGAAGTAAGCAACATCTGTAATTACATAGCGAAACAGCAAGGCTACCTCCATCCGATGTACCTGCCCGAAGTCACTATGGAAGGCGAAGGCGACAGCATGGGTGGCGGTGGTGTTGACCCGAAACGTCTCGACCCGCTCTTCAGCGAAGTGGCTAAGTTCGTTGTCAACTCACAACAGGGTAGCACATCCATGATTCAGCGCAACTACTCTATTGGTTACAATCGTGCTGGAAAGATCATGGACCAGCTCGAACATATGGGTGTAGTAGGGGCCCAGTCGGGTAGCAAACCACGCGAAGTACTCATCAAAGACCCACTCACACTTGAATCCTTGCTCAATTCATTAGGCTAAAATGAAAAAAATCTTTTTCCTCCTCTTCCTGTTCGTTGCCCAACTGACGATGGCTGAAAATGCCAAGGCGATCCTCGACAAAGCCTCTGCCCGTTTCAAGGCAGCAGGTGATGTGAAGATAGGTTTCCAACTCACCACCAGCGGCAACACTACCACAGGATATATAAATGTAGCTGAGAAGAAGTTTTTCTGCGATATGGGCGGTTTCTGCGTATGGTTCGACGGCACTACTATGTGGCATTATGTCAAAGCTACCGAAGAAGTTAACGTCAGCACCCCTTCAGCCCGCAACGTCGAACGCATGAATCCTTATTTCTTCCTTTCCATGTACAAGAACGGATATACCTGCAAGATGGGCAAATCCACCAAAATCTACTACGAAGTCATCATGAGCGGCAACTCCAAGACTGCCTTCACTTCCGTCACTGTCCGTCTTAGTCGTAAAGACTACAGTCCGCTCTATACCAAGACGGTAACAAAGAAAACTACAATGGAAATAAATGTCAATTCGTTCCTGCCTGACCAGAAATTCGAAGCCTCCAACTTCCGCTTCAATCCCAAAGAATTTCCTCAGGCCGAAGTTATTGACTTAAGATAGGGCGACACAACTTTAAACTTTAAACTTTCAACTTTAAACTTTCAACTATAAACTTTACATCATGGAGCACATCCGATGCCTTATACTTGGTTCAGGTCCTGCAGGCTACACAGCAGCCATCTATGCAAGCCGTGCCAACCTCTCCCCAGTCGTATACGAAGGACTGCAGCCGGGTGGTCAGCTGACCACAACCGACATGGTCGAGAACTTCCCCTCACATCCCGAACCCATCTCCGGTCCTGAGATTATGGACCTCATGCGTCAGCAGGTGGAGAAGTTCGGTGTGGAGATTCGTCAGCACATCTGCATGAAGTCCGACCTCTCCCGGCGTCCTTACCGTTTCACCTTCGACGACGGTTCCGAAGTGACTGCCGACACCGTTATCATTGCTACCGGTGCCGCAGCCCGTTTCCTCGGACTCGAAAGCGAGGAGAAATACCGCGGTATGGGAGTAAGTGCCTGTGCCACGTGCGACGGCTTCTTCTACCGTAAGAAGACGGTCGCCGTAGTAGGTGGTGGCGACACAGCCTGTGGCGAAGCCCTCTATCTTGCCGGACTCGCCTCCAAGGTTTATCTTATCGTTCGCAAACCCTTCCTCCGTGCCAGTCAGATACTGCAGGATCGTGTCAAGAACAACCCAAAGATTGAAATCCTTTTCGAGACCAACACACTCGAACTCTATGGCGAGGGTGGGGTAGAAGGCGGTCGCCTCGTCTATCGTAAGGGGCAGCCCGACGAACGCATCTACGAACTGCCGTTCGACGGCTTCTTCCTTGCCATCGGTCACAAGCCTAATACCGAAGTGTTCAAACCTTGGATTGAGACCGACGAGAACGGATTCATCAAAACTGAAGGTGCCACACCGCGCACCAACATTCCGGGAGTATTTGCAGCTGGCGACGTAGCCGACCCTCTATACCGTCAGGCAGTAGTTGCAGCAGCCAGCGGATGTAAGGCAGCAATGGAAGCAGAAAAATTCCTTCTATGACCCTCTCTCAGGTTCGATTATTCTATAGACTCATATCGCACCATCAGCATCTGCATGCACGCCGTCACCCTATGTTCGAAAAGAATAATTTCGTGAGGGCGTTCAGCTACATATTCATTGCATTCTGGGCAGTTTACCTTATGATGCTCGGATTCTTCGTCTATGAGATGTTCAGTCAGTCTGCACTCGAAGCCTTTGACGTCGTTGACGGATACATGATATTCCTTCTTGCCCTCGACTTCTTCCTTCGTTTCGGCATGCAGGAGACACCCGCACAGGATGTCCATTCCTACAAACTCATGCCTATTCCTATGCGTTTCCTGCTCGACGTCTTCCTTGTGCGCATGGGACTCAGCCTCTACAATTTCTTCTGGGCTTTCTTCCTCGTACCCTTCGGTGTCCTAGCCGTCGTACGGTTCTACGGAGTCGTCGGACTCCTCAGCTATCTCCTCGGTTGGTGGCTCCTCTTTGTCATCAACAGTATGTGGTACCTCATCTGTCGTACCTTTGTCAACCGTAACGTATACTTCCTCATTTGCCCCATACTCATCTACGCCCTGCTCATATACATGGGACTTTTCTACGACCCTTCCAATGCATGGCTCTTTGATGCCGGAGTATGGATCGGACGACTCTTCGTAGAGCGCAACCCACTCATGTACCTGCTCTCCTTCTCTCTCATCATACCACTCTATGCCGTCAACCGTCGCCTGCAGTACATTTCCGTATATACCGAGATATCAAAGAAAGAACAGGTACATAAATACAAGACCCAGCATTACGTTCTGCTCAACCGTTTGGGCACCATCGGCGAATACCTCAAAATTGAAATACGCTCCATCATCCGCAACTCCGTTGTGCGCAAACAATTCCTCAGCGGTTTCTACTGCATGCTTGCCTTCTGCGTCATCTTCGCTTTTACTGGTGTCTACGACGACCTGCCCATGATGAAGATATACATCTGTGTCTATTGCTTCTCTTGCCTCAGCATCATGACCCTTACCGTCGTCCTATGTGCCGAAGGCAACTATATCGACGGACTCATGTCACGAAAAGAGAGTATCCTCTCACTTCTGAAAGCCAAGTACTACTTCAACTGCGCACTCATGCTCGTACCTTTCATCATTACGCTCTTCCCCGTCTTCAAAGGCAAACTCACCATATCCGAGACACTTGGTTGCGCCTTTTTTACAAGTGGGGTAGTCATGCCTTTCCTTTTCCAACTAGCAGCCTACAACGATGCCTCCATCAACCTCAACGCACGCATCACCAAATCAGGTCGCAGCACCAAGACACAGATCATCTTCTCCTCCTGCGCACTTTTCTTCCCCATGTTCGTCATGTACACCATGGTCACCCTCTTGGGTGAAGACCTCGCAGCCCTTTGCATGATCTCCATCGGCATCATCGGTACCATACTCCATCCCCTCTGGTTACGCAACATATACCATCGTTTCATGCACCGCCGCTACACCATCATGGACGGCTTCCGAAATTCAAGATAAATATGAATCTCACAATCGAAAACATAACCAAACGCTTTGGCGACAAAGAAGCACTTAACATCAGCCGCTACGACATCCATGCCGGCGAGATAATCGGACTCCTTGGCAACAACGGAGCTGGTAAGACCACACTCTTCCGCATCCTGCTCGACCTTATCTATGCCGACAGCGGTACCACTACAATTCACGGCACACTGCCAGATGGTACACACGTGTCCTTCGACACAGCCCGTAGCGAAGACTGGAAACGCTACACCGGTGCCTTCATCGACTCCGGCTTCCTCATCGACTTCCTCACCCCCGAAGAATACTTTAGTTTCATAGCCAAAGTCAACGGCATCGGAACCCAGGAACTCGCTCAACGCCTCAAACTCTTTGAAGGATTCATGAACGGTGAAATCCTCGGACGTAACGTCCTCATCCGCAACCTCTCCATGGGCAATCAGCAGAAAGTAGGTATCATCGGAGCCATGCTCAACAACCCTCAGCTCCTCATCCTCGACGAACCCTTCAACTTCCTCGACCCCTCCTCACAGCTCGCCATGAAATATCTGCTCGAAAACTACAATAAAGAGACTGGAGCCACCATCATTGTCTCCTCCCATAACCTTGCCCATACCTTCGATATCTGCACCCGTGCCACACTTCTCGAACATGGTCACATCATAAAAGACTACCAGAAAGACTACGCCACCCTCACCACCGAAATCGAAGAATACTTCAAATACAACGCATTCTGATTAATCCTTTTTAGCACCGCGTTCGGAGCATGAGCCTGCCTCTTCGTGAGCATGAGCCTGCCTCTTCGTGACGTGTCGGGTGCCATTTCGCATCACGGCAGGCGCGTGGTGAAAGTGTGGCAAAAACATGCCTTGTAGAAGAAAGTCTTATAAGTTAATATTGAGATGGGTATTGCATCGTGCTGCAATGAAGGGAACCGTGCTGACGGATGAGTACCTGGCAGTCTATGGGGATGATGTCGCGGTCAGGGAAGGCGGTCTTGAGGCGTTGGACTGCAAGGATGTCGAGGTCGGGCTGTCCGTAAGTGGGTAGTAAGACAGCTGTGTTCATGATAAGGAAGTTGGCATAGGTGGCAGGGAGCCGTTCGCCTTCGTCGTAGATAGGACGTGGAAGGGGAAGGGGTATAAGCCGGTAGGGGGTGTCATCGAGTGTGGTGAACTGTTTCAGTTCGTTTTCCATGGCTTGGAGTTCCTCGTAGTGTTCGTCTGCAGGGTCGGTGCACTGGACGTAGGCGATAGTGTCGGGCGAACAGAAGCGGGCTACGGTGTCGATGTGTCCGTCGGTGTCGTCGCCTGCCAACCAACTGTGGTCGAGCCAGAGGATGCGTTCGGCTGCGAAGTACTGACGGAGCCGATGTTCTGCCTCTTCTTTTGAATTCAGTCCGTTGCGGTTGGGTGCAAGCAGACAGGAGGTGGTGGTGAGGATTGTACCACTACCGTCGCTTTCGATACTGCCGCCTTCGAGCACGAAGTCGCGACAGTCGGTATAGATTCCGGTAAAGAGTCGGGATTGGAAAAGTTTCTGGTTTATCTGGTTGTCGTAGTTGGCTGGGAATTTCAGTCCCCATCCGTTGAACTGGAAGTCCATGAGTATGCGCTTTTTGCCATGAAGACATGTTATGAAGGCATGGTCGCGTGCCCAGGTGTCGTTGGTTGGACAGGGGAAGAGGCTTATGTTGTCGAGACGGATTCGATGACGTTTCAGCTGTGCTACTGTCTCCTCAAATTCCTGGGTTACGATGATGAGGGGCTGACGCTTGATGATAGCGCGGGTCATGGCGCAGTAGCATTCTATGACTTCGTCGTAGATGGGTGCCCAATCGGTGTGGCGGTGGGGCCATGTGAGCTGTATGAAGGATTGAGGATCGAATTCGGCAGGAAGCATAAAAAATCTAAGATTTTTTAGTTTATAGATTATAGTTTATAGTTATTCTTTGTCCTTCGGAGGCGAGGAGGGTATTAGGAAAGATGGTCTGTGCCTCATGGAGAAGGAGATTCTCGTCGTTGTAGCGTGATGAGAAGTGTCCGATTAGGAGTTGACGAGCGTTGCATTCGCGTGCCATCATGGCTGCCTGAAGGGCTGTGCTATGGTATGTCTGGATGGCGAGGTGTTGATGCTCGCTGAGGAAGGTGGCTTCGTGGTAGAGGAGGTCGATGTCGTGCAGATGGGTTGCGAGTTCGGGTGCGTAGAGTGTGTCAGAGAGGTATGCGTAGCTGCGTGGCGGTTCGGCTGGTGTAGTAAGCAGATGGTTAGGTATTACATCGCCTTCGGGTGTGGTCCAGTCCATGCCTGCTTTGATGTTGTTGATTTGTGATACTGGTATGCCGAAGGCGTCGATAGCGTCGCGGCGTATATGTGGCAGGAGTGGTTTTTCGCGGAAGAGATAGCCGACGCATGGTATTCGATGGCGGAGGGGCAGGGCAGTGACGGTGAGTGAACGGTCGTCAAGGATGAGTGACGGCTCTGTGTGGCCAATTTCGTGGAGATGGACGGTGTAGGTCATGCCTGCGCAGAAGTAATCGATTTGTTGTTGGAATACGGACTGTAGTCCGGCGGGTCCCCATACGTGGATGTCGGCTGTACGTCCGAGAAGGGCGAGGGTAGAGAGGAGTGGGAGAAGTCCGAAGCAATGGTCGCCATGAAGGTGGGTGATGAATATATTGTTTATGTTCTGCATCTTGGTCCTGCTGCGACGCAATTGCATCTGTACCCCTTCGCAACAGTCGATGAGGAAGAGTTTCTCACGGACGTTAAGGAGCTGCGAGGAACAAAAATGATGCGGAGTGGGTAAAGCCGCTCCGCATCCAAGTATGTATAGTTCGAATCGTTCCAATTACTCTTCAGTCATTGATGCCTTGAGTGCAGCGAGTGCATCGAGGTCACCGAGTGTAGTAGAAGCAGCTACGTTCTTGATCTGTGGTGCAGCTTCCTTAGCTGGACGTGCAGCCTTCTTTGCTGCAGTCTCTGCCTTCTTAGCTGCTTTTGCCTCAGCACGTGCTACATCTTCGAAGATGCGACTGTGAGAGAGGATTATGCGCTTTGCTTCTTTGTTGAACTCGATTACTTTGAACTGGAGTGTCTCGCCGAGCTGTGCCTGGCTGCCGTCTTCCTTAACAAGGTGTTTTGGAGTAGCGAAGCCTTCAACACCGCCTTCGAGAGCGATAACTGCACCCTTGTCGAGAACTTCTGTAATCTTACCTTCGTGTACAGTGTCCTGAGCGAACTGTGCTTCGAATGCATCCCATGGGTTGTCTTCAAGCTGCTTGTGACCGAGTGAGAGACGACGGTTCTCTTTGTCGATATCGAGTACCTGAACTTCGATTGTTTCGCCAACCTTTGTAAATTCAGATGGGTGCTTGATTTTCTTTGTCCAAGAGAGGTCAGAGATGTGGATGAGTCCGTCAACACCTTCTTCTACCTCAACAAATACACCGAAGTTGGTGAAGTTGCGAACACGCGCTGTGTGCTTGCTGCCAATCGGGTATTTAGTTTCGATGTTCTCCCAAGGATCAGCCTTGAGCTGCTTAACACCGAGAGACATCTTACGCTCATCGCGGTCGAGTGTGAGGATTACTGCTTCTACTTCGTCACCTACCTTCATGAAGTCCTGAGCTGAGTGGATGTGTGCGCTCCAAGACATTTCAGATACGTGGATGAGACCTTCAACACCTGGTGCGATTTCGATGAATGCTCCGTAGTCTGCCATTACAACAACTGTACCCTTTACCTTGTCGCCTACCTTGAGGTCTGCTGGGAGAGCATCCCATGGGTGTGGAGTGAGCTGCTTGAGACCGAGGGCGATGCGCTTCTTCTCGTCGTCGAAGTCGAGGATTACGACGTTGAGTTTCTGGTCGAGCTGTACTACTTCCTTCGGATCTGTTACGCGACCCCAAGAGAGGTCTGTGATATGGATGAGTCCGTCAACACCACCGAGGTCGATGAATACACCGTAAGATGTGATGTTCTTGACTGTACCTTCGAGAATCTGTCCCTTTTCAAGCTTAGAGATGATTGCTTTCTTCTGTTCTTCGAGTTCTGCCTCGATGAGTGCTTTGTGGCTAACGACAACGTTGCGGAATTCCTGATTGATCTTAACGATTTTGAATTCCATTGTCTTGCCAACGAATGTATCGTAGTCGCGGATTGGTTTAACGTCGATCTGGCTGCCTGGGAGGAATGCTTCTGTGCCGAATACGTCGACAATCATACCACCCTTAGTGCGGCATTTAACGTAACCATTAACGATTTCATTGTTTTCGAGTGCTTCGTTTACGCGGTCCCAAGAACGGCTCTGACGTGCCTTCTTGTGTGAGAGCAGGAGCTGACCTTTCTTATCTTCCTGGTTCTCGATGTAAACCTCAACTTTGTCACCAACTTTGAGGTTGTCGTTGTAGCGAAATTCGCTGCGTGCAATAACACCGTCGCTCTTGTAGCCGATGTTAACAACAACTTCACGGTCAGTAATTGCTGTAACTGTGCCGTCAACGACATCGTTGTTGTTCACGCTGTTAAGGGTGCCTTCGTAGGCTTCTCTTTCTGCCTTCTTGTTGAGGTCAGAACCGCCATTTTCGAATTCGTCCCAATTGAAATCTTCCAGCGGAGTAATGTTCTTAGTGTTCATAAAAAATTAAATAAAGTTTTGAAAATTAATAAAGTTAGACATTATATTGACATATAAAATCATGCTGGTTTTTTGCAAACCGGCTGCAAAGTTACGAACTTTTTATCAATTAGCTGTAGCTTATTTGCAATTATTTTATAATTGAGGTTAAAATTATTTCTTTACTACTAGGATGCTGATTTCGTAAAGGAGGTACATTGGTATTGCTACAAGGGCAAGTGTGAAGGCATCGGTAGTTGGGGTGATGAGAGCCGCTATGATGAGGATTATGACGAAGGCATGGCGACGGAAATGCTGCATATAGCGGCGATGGATGATTCCGAGCTGACCGAGGAACCAGGAGAGGACGGGGAGTTCGAAGGCAATGCCAAGTGCCAGAGATAGGAATGTGAGTGTATCGATGTAGCTCTCGAGTGATATGAGGTTTTCGACACTCGTGTCAACCTGGTAGGTGGCAAGGAACCGGAATGTGAGTGGGAAGATGATGAAGTAGCAGAAGAGTACCCCAAGTATGAACATGAGGTAGGCTGTGAGGATGAGCGGTGTCGTGTATCGGCGTTCTTCTTTTCTGAGTGCCGGCAGTACAAAACCGTAGATCTGGTAGATGATGTAGGGCATGACGATGAGCAGCCCGGCATAGACGCTGACCATCATGTGGATGATGAACTGACGGGTGAGTTCGGTGTTGATGAGTCGGATGCTGATATCAGAACCGAAAAGGGTTGGGAAAAGATTGTTTTGCTTTGGGGCAAAAACTATAGCAAAGAGTTCATCTTTGAAACAGAATGCCACAACGGATGCAAGGAGTACTGCCAAAATACATTTCAGCAATACTCCACGCAATTCGTCAAGGTGATCCCAGAATGTCATTTTTCGTCGTAATCGTCGTCATCGGTTACTTCTTTCATGCCGTCCTTGAAGGCACGGACTCCCTTTCCGGCTCCACGCATGAGTTCGGGAATTTTCTTTCCGCCGAAGAGGAGAAGGACGATGACGAGGATGATGAGTATCTCCTGCATTCCGAGTCCTAGAAACATTGGTACGTTTATCATAACTATTTAATTTTTAGTTTATAATTATTGATTTATTATTGCATTACTCTATATTTTCTGCACTCTCGAGTGTACCTTGTTTGAGCTTCTCGATAAAGCCGTCGATGCGACGCAATTGTTCGGGTATACGTATATTCTGGGGACAATGACTCACACATTGACGGCAACCAATGCAGTGGTCTGCCTGACGTTCCCTAGGTACTGTGCGTTCATAGCTTATAAGGAATCGGCGACGTGCTTCGCGGAAGTTTGCGGCCTGAGCTGATTCTGGCATTGTACCTTGGTTGACGCAACGGTTATAGTGGTCGAAGATTGCCGGAATGTTGATGCCGTAAGGACAAGGCATGCAGTACTGGCAGTTGGTACACGGAATGGTCGGGTAGGAGTAGTAAAGACGCGCCACTTCGTTTTCGAGCCAGTCCTGTTCTTCTTTTGTCAATGGTTTGAGCGGACTGTAAGAACGGATATTGTCCTGCAGGTGTTCCATGTAAGTCATTCCACTGAGTACGGTGAGCACTCGCGGTTTGGTACCTGCATAGCGGAATGCCCATGATGCCACGCTGTCATCGGGACGGCGCTGCTTGAGTGTTGCAACGACGTGGTCAGGCATCTTGGAGAGTCGTCCACCGAGTAGGGGTTCCATGATGACTGCCGGAATGCCACGCTTGTCTAGTTCGTTGTAGAGGTATTCGGCATCGGTGTTGTTCGGATTCATTTCACGTGCCAGATACCAGTCGACGTAGTTGAGCTGTATCTGTACGAAGTCCCACTTGTATTCGTCGTGTTTCGAGAGCAGGTAGTCGAAGCAGGCTACATCACCGTGGTAGGAGAAACCGAGGTTGCGGATAACCCCTTTCTCACGCTGTTCGAGCAGGTAGTCGAGTACTCCGTTGTCGAGGAATCGCTTATGGAGTGTGTCCATGCCACCACCTCCGATAGAATGTAGCAGGAGGTAGTCTATATAGTCGGTCTGGAGGTATTTCAGGGAGTTCTGGAATATCTTAACTCCTTCTTCGTGGCTCCACTGGGAGGGGGAGAAGTTACTGAGCTTGGTAGCTATATAGTATTTGGAGCGGTCGTAGCCAGATGCTTTCAGGGCTATGCCTGTAGCTGTCTCGGAATATCCACGACAGTATGCAGGACTGGTGTCGAAGTAGTTGACTCCATGGTCGAGTGCGTAGCGAACGAGTCGGTTGACCTGTTCTTGATCTATCTCTTCGGCTGGTGTGGGACGCTGATCGGATGAAGGATCTAATTGGCGGTTGGGCAGTCGCATCATGCCGTAACCGAGAATGCTCACTTTATCGTCTGTATTGGGATTTGTGCGATAGGTCATTTTGCCGATTGGCACTTCGTCAGTATGATGACCCATGGGGTCGATTCCAGCAATAGGTCCTCCGACGCTGCCGCCACAGGCTGCGAGTGCTGCTGCACCTGATGCTGCGCCAGCTGTCTTTAAAAATTCTCGTCTATCCATTTTCTTTTTCTTTTTCGTTGTTTGACATGGTGTTATCAGATTTCACGATGCACTTCGTGTCCTTCTACGTAGATGGCACTGAAGGGTCGGGAAGGGCATAGGTATTCGCAGGCTCCGCAACCGATACATTTCTCGGTGTTGACACTCGGTATCATAGAAACGTTGCGTGTGTCAACCATGTTGCCGTCGGCATCGTACCAGCGACCATTCTCTGCATTCAGGGTGTAGCCTTTGCCGTCGGGTACCATTTGGATGGCTCCGGACGGACAGTGGTAGGCACAGTTGCCGCAGGATACTCCGTCGGTGAACACAACGCAGTTCTCCTTTACGAATACGGCATGACCAATCTGTACGGCTGTCTTCTCCTCAATGGTGATGGGACGGATGGCTCCTGCGGGACAGACTTCAGAACAAGTGGTGCACTCAGGACGGCAATAGCCTTTGTCGTATTGCATCTCGGGCTGTAGGAAAGAGTCGAGACTCTGTGAAGGACGCAATACGTTGTTCGGACATTTGGCTATACACAACTGACAGGCAGTACAATGCTGCTGTATGTTACGAGCTGAGAGCGAACCCGGAGGTGTGAGCGGAGTGAGACGTTCAGGGATCTTTTTCCCCTCGATAACTGCCAGTCCGCCGTCGGTAGTTTTGTCCTGTCCGTGGAGAGCTGCCGTAGAAAGCAGTCCGGCAGAAAGTGTCAGGAAACTGCGACGTGACATATCGCCTTTGTTCTCTGGTGTTTCGGTATGTTGAGGTTGTGCAGCCTCGTTGTTACGGGCTGAAGTAAGGTGAAGTGCCGACTTACTGCATACTTGCTGGCAGTTGCCACATACGATACAACGTGTGTAGTCGATAGCGACAGGCTTCCCTTTCTCCACCTTGATGCATGCTGCCTTGCAGTTACGTTCGCAGAGTCCGCATTTGATACAGTTGTCTTCGTTGACTTTCATCTTCAGCCAAGAGAATTTTGCCACGTAACCCAGAAGTGTTCCGACGGGACAGATGGTGTTGCAGTATGTGCGTCCGCCATATACGGAAAGAACGAACAGAGCGAGTGCAGAGATAGCTGCCACCCATGTCAGTATGCTTGGGAGAGTGTTCGGTTCGATGACAGAGAACATGTAGTTCTCTTTAGCTTCGGACCATGCTGCCAGCATATTGTTTGCATTGATGAAGAGTGGCTGAAGCAGGGCTGTGACCATTCGTCCGTAGGCACTGTAAGGAGCAAGTATGATGACTGCGGCATTGAATCCTGCTACAATCATTATTATAAATATGAGTAGAACGGCAAGGCGCAACCATGTTTTTGGTTTAGAGTAATGGTAGCGATTGTGGAACTTTGCTTTTTTGTTCCTTCTGAAGATTTTCCAACCTGCTATCCATGCGAAGAAGTCCTGGAGTACACCTGCCGGACAGATGACAGAGCAGTAGATGCGTCCAATGAAGAGAGTGAGCAGTAGAAGAACTACTATCATAACTATGTCGAGTTGCATGACGTTGGGCAGAAACTGCATTTTTGCCATCCAACCGAACCATTCCTTTCCGACACCTGATATGTCGAGGAAGAGGAATGTTATGCCCAACCAGAAGATGAGGGCAAGGATGCGTCGTGTGATTTTCAGCATATGTTTAGAATTACGTAAGAGAGTTCGGATTATTTAGAATTTGAGGTTTACGCCACCCATGAACGTAGCTCGTGGCATGGGGTAGCCTTTGTTGATTTCGTAGTTCTGTGCCAGCAGGTTTTCTCCGCGTACCCAGAAACGTATGTATCGGTTCAGAGCGTAACCAACGGTAGCATTCAGCAGACAGACGTTCTCTTTCGTCTCGTTTTTGTCCACACTGGTGTAGAGTCCGGCAAGGTATTGCAGTCCGAGAACAGCATTCCACTTGCCATAGTTGCAATGGGCACCAATGAATCCCTTGTATTCGGGAGCACCTATTATCTTGTTCTTCATGTGAAGGAATGAATGATTGGTATTCAGACTCCAATGGGTGTTGATGCGATAAGCAGCCTCGAGTTCGCCACCACAATTTTCAATCTCTCCAGTATTCACGTTTTTCTTGTTCACGGTCTGAATCATATTGTCGCCCTTCAGGTAGAAGATGTTGACTCCGTAATTGAAAGCCGAGATGCGATGACGCCAGGAGAGTTCGTAGTTCATGATGCGTTCTGGTTTCAAATCTTCGTTTGATGGTGGATAGAGATAGAGGTCCTTCATCGACGGGTTTCGGAATCCCTTGCTGACCATAGCTTTCAGTTCGCCGGTCTGCATCGGTCGTACTACGATACCACCTTGAGGAATGAGTTCGGTACCTGTCACGCTGTGGTGATCGACACGCAGTCCGGCATCGACTGTGAGCCAATTGATGATGTCCTGACGGAAATCGACATATCCTGCCACTTCGTTACGGTGGGATTTTCCGCTCTGCTTGTTAGTAGTAGCTATTTCCTCACCTGTTGCTTTAGATATATACCATGCGTTTCCGTAGATATGTTGCCAGTCGAAACCAAGGGTTATGCGGTTACCTTCAAACAGACGTGCACTCTGGTAGAGTGACACTCCTGCAAGGTTATCCTTCGAACGGAAATAACGTTGGGTCGGTTTTGCGGGGTTGTCTGTACCGTCGTCAATCTTATGACTGCCGAAATTGGAATAGACACTCAGTCCACCGCTTGTACGCTCGTAGTTGTTTTCGAGTGCTGCCGATACGGCTCCACGTGTTATCCACTGGTCGGCATCATAGAGAGGAGTGTCCTCTGTACCGGGGTGTGAAGCATTGAAATGTGTGATGTTTGCATCGGCATATACGAGCCAGTGGTCGGAGATGTCGTAACCGACTTTTGCAAATCCGCCGTACTGCTCAAATCCCATTCGTGGACGATGGTTGTCAGTACGGTTATATTGTGCTGCCACGCTTGAGAAGAATCGTCCCTGTCGCAGTATGTTAGAGGCTTCAGTCTGTATTGTTCCCCAACTGCCGGTTCCCAGATTGACGTGGGTATGCACTCCGTTGGTCTTCATCTGTCGTGTCACGATATTGATGACTCCTCCCATAGCGTTGCTACCGTAGAGCATTGATGCAGGTCCGCGAAGTACTTCGACGCGTTCTGCTATCATTGTCTGATAACTGTCGGATATAGGATGACTGTATATACCTTGGTACTGCGGGTGTCCGTCGATAAGAACAAGCATCTGTCCTGTGCCTCCTGTAATGCCTCGCAGGTTGATGCCTCCGCTTCCACCACCAGAAACACCATAACCCATCATTCCGCGACTTGTAATCATCAGTCCGGGCACTTGTTCCATCAGCGTCGGCAAGATGTTAGTCTGTTCCTTCTCTGTCAGAGTCTTGCGGTCGATTACGTTTACGGTAAAGGGCAGGTGGCGTACGTCTGTCTCGTTACGAGTACCTGTCACGACCACGTTGTCCAGTTCCTTGCTGTCGTCCTGAGCATGAAGTTTATTGACCATTGACCATTGAACATTGAACAGTATTGTCAGCAGAAGTATTTTTTGTATCTTTTTCATAATTTGTTTTTTTGTAACATGCTTATTTATCAATGTTCACAAGTTTGTATTTTTTGCTTCCCAAACCTATCTGCTCAGCATAGTCGGTTATGTATGTGCCGTGCTGACGGTTGATGCGTGCGATGAGTGGCTTTTCATCATCACCTTCTGAAGCTTTATGGTTAAACACCATGTCGAGACAAGCCTGGTCGGCAGCTACGGGATCGAGCGAGGCTACAATACCCATGTCTTTCATTTCTGGTTTTGCAGGATGACCGTCGCAGTCGCAGTCTACTGACATGTTGTTCATGACATTTATATAAAGGATGTTCTTTCCACCACCGAAATATTCGTGAACCGCCTGAGCAGCTGCAGCCATTGATTCGAGGAAGAAATCCTGAGGTTGGGTGTGGCGCCAGCATTCTTTTGAGTCGGTAGTTACTCCGTGGGAATGGATGTATGCCTTGCCGGCAGTAGAACCTACACCGATGCTCGCATTCTTAAGTACTCCGCCGAAACCGCCCATCGTATGTCCTGTGCCGTTCACCTCTTCGACGAGTTGACGGATGAGGGTAGGGCGCAGGTAGTGTTGGTTGCCACCTTCGCCGGTAGAGATTTTTACTGCCACTCTGCCCTTTGCTTCTCTGTCAAGGGCTTTGTAGATTTTTACAAGAGACTCTGGACTTATGTCCTTTGTGAAGTATACTTTTGGTTGTGCAGAAGCTGTAATTGCAACTACTGCCAACAATACGGCAAATAGATTTTTTTTTTTGCCTCTCATGGATTTATAGATTTGTGTAAATATGTTTTATGATGGTAGGCATGCCTTCCGATTCAACTTTGACAATAATATCACCTTCATGTTTCATACTTTTTACTATTGCAAGTGCACGACCATTATAGAGGCGTGGACTCGAACTTCGGAAACTTTCCATATCGTTTGGAGCAGCATTACCTGCTGCAATCAGGGTTCCTGCACCTTCGACGCTGATATGAACTTTCCTCTTGCTGTCTGAAGTAATCACTCTCCCTTCCGCATCAATCAGTTCGATAGTGACGTATGCAAGATCCCGACCGTCGGCACGAAGCATTTCCCTATCACTCGTAAGACGAATGTCCGTAGGGGTACCTGTAGTAACAAGAGAGAATGTTTCGTTCTTCATCTCGTTGCCGTCTTTGTCCAAATTTACTGCTGTCAGTTCGCCTTTCTTGTATTTTATCTCAAATCCGGCATAGTAAGTATTGCCTGGAACCGCCTCACCTACATTATCACCGTTCAGATAAAGTCTTACTTTCGGAGCACGCGAATAGACATTCACTCTGACTGGTTCACCTTCTTTCAGGTCAGGGTATGTCCAACTCTGCTGTTCCAACTGCCATCCCCACAACGAGATGCTTTCGTGTTCACCCTCCTTGGGCAACAGGGCAGTAGCCATAGTAACGGGACTCCTGCGCCACACTACGTCACGATAGTAACTCTGTGGCTTCTTCTGTCCGATGAGGTCTATGTCTCCGCACCAGCCGTTGTACCAAGGCCATCCTTGGAACATAGTCTGGTTTCCCTCCTTGCGGAACGAGGCACTTCCTATGCCGGCTTCGCCAAGGTAGTCCATCGCTGTCCAAACAAAATCGCCAATCACGTAAGGAAGTCTCTCCGCCAGATCCCAGTTTTGTGAAGCCTGCTTTGGAAAACTCTCGGCTCCAAACATGACCCGCTCGGGATGAGTCTTATGGTCTCTCTCATATTTATCGTATAGGTAGTTATATCCGCCAACGTCAAGACTGAGGAATGCCTTTTCATTCTGTGCATCCCACCCATGTCCGGCAGAGTTCCACTCGTCACCTTCATCCCAACTGCATATGGCAGCCGTGACGGGACGTGTAGTGTCAAGCTGACGAACGGCAGTCCTCAGTTTTTCTGCTGTCTCGAGTCCTGCAGGTTCAATTCTTCCGGGTATCTCATTGCCGATAGACCACATGATGACGGAGGGATGATT
Organism: uncultured Bacteroidales bacterium; assembly: GCA_902774005.1. Lineage (GTDB taxonomy): Bacteria > Bacteroidota > Bacteroidia > Bacteroidales > Bacteroidaceae > Minthosoma. The sequence goes on from CACYGK010000001.1 coordinate 66,723, forward strand.
TCTGTCGCGACGCACCATCGTCTGCAGGTCATACAGACTGTGAGTCTGGAAATATCTGTGATAGTCGTCTTTGTTCTTCTTCCGTAACCACTGGTCGAATGCTTCGTCTATTACGAGAAGTCCGAGCGAGTCGCACATGTTGAGCATATTCTCACTCACCATATTATGACTGCACCTTATTGCATTGAAGCCCTGAGCCATAAGCAGTTTCAGTTTTCTCAGTTCGGCGGCATCATATGCGGCAGCTCCCAACAGTCCGTTGTCGTGATGTATACAACCTCCCTTCAGCAACATTTGTTTGCCGTTCAGACGAAAACCTTCACTTGCCGAAAACTCCAGACGGCGTATTCCAAACTTCTTCGCCAGCGTGTCCTTTCCCCCGGTCTTTTCATCAGTTACAATTATCTCGGCGCGGTACAGATATGGATTCTCCAGACTCCACAGTTTTGCATCAGGTACTTTAATCGTGGACTTTACATCACACACTTCGCCCCTGACGTTCACTTTCATCTTCTTGCTTCCTACAGTTCTTCCTTCGGCGTCCTTCAGATATATCTGAACCTTTGCCTTCCTATGCTGGTCGGAAGAATTACAGATAGTTGTCGAGACCTCAACATTCGAGTCCTCAGCTTTTATGAACGTCTCCCATTCGTCAGCAAAAAGAGCAGGGTAGTGCAGAAACCATACATGCCGATAGATTCCGCTACCTGCATACCAGCGGGTATTGTTACCTTCGTTCCTTACTCTGACCAGAATGTCGTTCCTGCCCTCGTGCAGTTTTCCGCTGATATTAACACGAAAACTCTGATAGCCATACACATTATTATATATATGCTCTCCGTTGATAAAAACATCAGTCTCGTTGTATGACCCTTCGAAATACAGCTCGTTGTGCGAATCGGCAATTTCCTCGGCCTTCATGGTCAGTTGCTTGTAGTACCAACCCTCACCACCAACGGTGAAGCCTGTCTGATAACCGCCTATGCTTTTAGAGGAAAATGGTCCCACTACGTTTCCTCCGGCTTTCCGTGCAGCCTCAGTCTCAACACTCCAGTCGTGAGGCAAGTCGAGTCTATGCCATTCCTTAGTAGCTGAAATGTCGGCTATTGCTTTACTGCCGTCTCCATAATAGAACAGCCATTCGAAGTCAAGGTTGGTCCTCTGTTCAGCGGGGGCTTCTAAGGCACAAAAAAGTAATGCGCCTGCGACGATGAAATTCCAAGCGCTTGGAAATAAAATTCTAAGCGCTTGGAAATAAAATTCTAAGCGCTTAGAATTTATGCGTGCATTCGGAGTCGTTTTTTTCATACTTAGACGTGAGGTTAAAGAGACGCTCGTACCCCTGTTTAAGGGGGGAGGAGGTTAAAGGTTGATGAGTTCGTCGGATGTGTAGCCTTTGGGTAGAGGACGACAGTTGTAGCATGATGCCATTATCTCGCCGTAGGCTCCGGCTGAGAGTAGGGCGATGAGGTCGCCACGACTTACAGCACGTAGTTGAATATCTTTATCGAAGACGTCGGACGATTCGCAGATGGGTCCCACAAGGTCGTAAGTCTCTTCTTCGCCCTGACTTGTAAGGTTGACTGCCTTGTGGTGAGCATCGTAGAGGGCAGGACGTATGAGGTCGGTCATACCTGCATCTACTATTGCAAACTGCTTATATGTCGCCTGTTTTACGAAGTTAACCCGTGTAATGAGCATTCCGCACTGGGCAACGACGGAACGTCCGAGTTCGAAGTGTACGGACTGATGTGGACGCAATTTCAGGTATTTGTTGTACGTTGCGAAATAAGTCTTAAAATCAGGAATTGGGTTCTGCTCAGGATTTTCGTAATCAATGCCGAGTCCACCGCCTACGTTGATTATCTCGCAGAAGATGCCACGTTCTTCTAGACGGTCCTGCAGTTCGTTGATACGATTTGCAAGTGCCACGAAGTCATCCATCTCAAGTATTTGCGAACCAATGTGGAAGTGAAGACCCTTGAAGTTTACTCCACTCATCTGACGAGCCAGAAGGATGACTCCTTCCATGTCGTCCATAGATATGCCGAACTTATTTTCAGCCAGTCCGGTTGTTATGTTGGCATGAGTGTGTGCTCCGACATCGGGATTGATACGGAAACATACGTTTGCCACCTTGCCCCGTTCTGATGCTATCTGATTGATGACCTGCAGTTCGGGTATGCTCTCGACATTGAAACAGAAGATGTCGTTGTCGATGCCGAGCTGTATCTCCCAATCGCTCTTACCGACTCCGGCAAATACTATCTTGTCGGCAGGAAAACCGGCACGAAGCACTTGCTCTATCTCACCACCGCTGACACAATCGATACCGAGTCCGGCTTCGTTGATGACGCTGAGTACTTTGAGGTTGGCATTTGCTTTGACAGCATAATGAACGTGATAGTTCGGATAGTGACCCGCCTCATCGTTGATGGTCTGAAGGGTCTGTCGCAGCAGCTGAGTGTCGTAGTAGTAGAACGGTGTACGCAGCTGACGGAATTTATCTATGGGGAGACGGCTTGTCATTAGTTAGGAGTTTGAAATTAGGAGTTGAACAGATGGTCGGAAAGTGCTTGGAGTGCACGTTTCTTGTCCGATTCGTGGATGAGGAATGAGATGTTATGGTTGCTTCCTCCGTAGCTTATCATGCGGACAGGTATGCCGGCAAGTGCGTTGGTAGCCTGAGCCTCGAATCCGATGTTGTCGGGTTCCAGGTCGCCCACTACACAGATGATACACATGTCGCGATCAACCTCCACGTGTCCGAATTTTTTCAGTTCGTCAACGATGGCACTCAAGTGACTTACGTTGTCGATAGAGACGCTTACTCCCACTTCAGCTGTACAGACCATATCGATGCTGGTCTTGTAGGATTCGAATATGTCGAACACTTTGCGCAGGAATCCATATGCAAGAAGCATTCGACTCGAAGTGATGCGGATGGCTGTGATGTTGTCCTTTGCTGCTACAGCTTTTATCTTGTTCTTCTCTGTCTCGTTGCTGATGACGGTACCCGGAGCCTCCGGTGCCATTGTGTTGAGCAGTTTTACGGGGATACCTGCAAATTTAGCTGGCTGAACACATGTGGGGTGGAGTATCTTAGCTCCGAAATATGCCAGTTCGGCAGCCTCCTCGAAGTGGAGATGGCTGATAGGGGAAGTCTTGTCAACGAAACGTGGGTCATTGTTGTGCATACCGTCGATATCAGTCCATATCTGGATTTCAGAAGCACCAATGGCTGCACCGATGAGCGATGCAGAATAGTCGGAACCTCCACGCTGCAGGTTGTCAATCTCACCGTAGGCATTTCGACAGATGAATCCCTGAGTGATGTAGATGTCCTTGTCCGGATTCTCATCTAACTGTACACGGAGTTTCTTGCTGATATACTCGAGGTCGGGTTCAGCGTTCTTGTCGGTACGCATGAATTCGAGGGCAGGAATAAGACATGAGTTGCATCCGATTTCAGCCATGTAGTTTGCCACCATGTTGGTCGAGATTATTTCACCCTGACCGACGATGATTTTCTCTTCGAACATAGTGAAGATGCCTTTAGTGAACGAACGCAGATAGTCGAACTCTTCCTTGAGGAATCCAAGGGTAAGGGATTTATACTCATCTGTTGAATAGAGTTCGTCAACATGCTTCTTATATTTCTTCTCCAGCTTGTTTATTACCTCGAATGCTCCTTCGGGATTCTTCTTGTACAGGTAGTCGCAAATCTCGAGCAAGGAGTTGGTTGTGCCGGACATGGCAGAGAGAACGACGATTTTCTTTTCTCCGTCGTTAATCAGTTTTACCACATCTTTCATTCGCCCGGGTGTGCCTACTGATGTGCCGCCAAATTTAAGTACTTTCATATTGTTGTTGTTTTATTGTTTACAAAAATTCATTTGCAAGGTCTTTCCATCCTTGTGAGTCGTCGTTGTCTGCTTCCTTGCGTTCAGTATCAAGTGCTTCAGAGTCGTTAGTCAGTTCTGTAATTGTAGAGTTTTTACAATGGAACACACGTCCCGGATATTCCTCCAGCAGCGACAGGTTATGGGTTATCATCAGTACAGACGAACCGTCCTTGCATAATCCTCTGAGCAGTTCTGTGATGAGACGACCTGTTTCCGTATCGAGATTTCCTGTGGGTTCGTCAGCCAGAATCAGTTTCGGACTATTCAGTATTGCCCTTGCTATGGCTATACGTTGCTGTTCGCCTCCAGAGAGTTCGTTCGGCATCTTGTCTGCCTTGTCGGTCATCTCTACCAGACTGAGTACCTCATCGATACGGCGGGTTATGTCCTCTTTATTTTTCCAACCTGTGGCACGAAGTACGAAGCGCAGGTTTTCGCGGACTGTACGGTCGGTCAGCAGTTGGAAATCCTGGAAAATGATTCCAAGACTACGACGCAGATCGGGTAGGTTTTTCCGACGTATGCGAAGCATGTCGAAATCGAGTACCGTTGCTTCCGAATCCACATCGCCCAGTGCCTTCCTCTGTTGTTTGTCACCGTTGCATGGCAGTTCGCCGTACAGAGTCTTCAGAAGTGAACTCTTACCCGAACCGACCTTACCGGTCAGATACACAAATTCACCCTCGCCAATGTTCATATTTACATTTTCGAGAATCAGTGTATCGTCCTGATACACGTTGACATTGCGGTAATTTATCAATGTTTGTGCCATGTCGGATCGTGGCGTTCAGCCAGTTCAGTTGCGAGATCTTCTATTTTCAGTCCCTTGCTTGTCAGCAGTACTATCAGATGATAGAGCATGTCGCTTGCTTCATAGACAAGACGCTCGTTATTATTTGCAACTGCTTCGATTACAGCTTCGAGTGCCTCTTCACCTACTTTCTGAGCCATACGGTGGCATCCGTCTTTGAAAAGACTTGTAGTGTATGAACCCTCTGGCATTTCCTCATGACGCTTCTCAATGAATCGTTGCAGTTCGACAAGGAACATGATAGGGTTTTCGTTTTCCTCGTTCCAGCAGGTGTCGGCACCTGTGTGGCATACGGGACCTGTCGGATTAGCCTTGATGAGCAGGGTGTCGTTGTCGCAATCGACAGCTATCGACACTACATTCAGGAAGTTTCCGCTTGTCTCTCCCTTAGTCCACAGAGTTTTACGTGTACGGCTGTAGAAAGTAACCTTACCTGTATCCACGGTCTTCTTGTAAGCTTCCTCATTCATGAAGCCCAGCATCAGCACCTTCAGTGTCTTGGCATCCTGGATGATGGCTGGCACAAGACCATCCATCTTGTTGAAATCTATATTCATATTCTTATATTTATTCCTTCGTTCTTTAGATATTGTTTCAGACTTGGAATCGGTATCTCTCCGAAATGGAACACGCTTGCTGCCAGAGCGGCATCGGAATGTCCGTTGATGAATGTGTCGCGGAAATGCTCTTTCTTTCCTGCTCCTCCACTGGCTATTACAGGTATGCTGAGAGAGTCGGAGAGACGACGCAGAGCTTCATCGGCAAATCCGTTCTTCACTCCGTCGTGATTCATCGAAGTGAACAGAATCTCTCCTGCACCACGTTCGTTAGCTTCTTTTGCCCAGTCAAAGAGATTGCGCTCAGTCTCTATACGTCCACCATTCAGATAGCAGTACCATCCCCGTTCTGTCTGCTTGGCATCGATAGCCACCACACAAACCTGCGAACCGAAATGCTTTGCTATCTCGTCGATAAGTTCCGGACGACGAATAGCAGCCGAATTCACACTTACCTTGTCTGCTCCTGCATTCAAGAGGCGTTCCACATCTTTCAGTTCGTTGATACCACCACCCACGGTGAATGGAATATTTATTTCCCTTGCTATCTTTCCCACCAGTTCGGTGAATGTCTTTCTGCCTTCGTGACTTGCGGTGATATCAAGGTAAACGAGTTCGTCAGCTCCTTGTTCCGAATAAGCCTTGCCAAGGGCAATAGGGTCACCAGCCTGTCGAAGGTTCAGAAAGTTCGTTCCCTTTACAGTCTGTCCGTCTTTTATATCAAGACAAGGTATGATTCGTTTAGCCAACATATTTCTTCAGTTCTTCCATTTTTATCCTGCCTTCGTACAGGGCTTTGCCAAACACCACAGCGGGTATTCCTGCCTTGTCGAGAGCTTCAATATCCTCAATGCAACTCACACCACCACTTGCTATCAGGTGGATGTCGGGAAACTGCTTCATTATTTCGCTGTAAAGTTCCGTAGCAGGTCCTTCCAGCATTCCGTCTTTCGAGATATCTGTACACAGCACATTCTCAACACCTTTATTAATATATCTCTCCAGGAAAGGCATCAACTGGTCACCGGCTTCTTCCTTCCATCCGTTTATGCTTATGAGTCCGTTCTTTACATCGGCTCCAAGTATCACTTTTGCCGGACTGTATTTCTCCAGCCATTCGCCGAACAGCTCAGGTTCTTTCACGGCAACACTGCCAACGGTAACGAGTGACGCACCGCTTCCGAAAGCGATGTCGATATCCTCGTCTGTCTTTATACCGCCGCCGAAATCTATCACCAGCGACGTGTGGTCGGCAATTCGTTCAATAATATTATAGTTGACGATATGTTGCGACTTCGCTCCGTCGAGGTCTACCACGTGCAGACGTCTCATTCCGTTAGCCTCCATCATCTTAGCCACCTCAAGAGGGTCATCATTATACACCTTCTTAGTGTCATAGTCGCCCTTCGTGAGTCGCACACATTTGCCTTCAATTATATCTATTGCCGGAATTATCTCAATCATCTATAGTTCGATAAAGTTCTGTAATATACGTTCACCTACCTTGCCACTCTTTTCCGGATGGAACTGTGTAGCATAGAAATTATCCTTATGCAGGGCAGAAGAGTAGGGAAGTATGTAGTTTGTCGTTGCAATCGTAAATTCTGAAAGCGGAGCATAGAAACTGTGGATGAAATACACGAACTCGGGTCGCTCAAATCCCTTGAAAAGCGGTGATTTACAGTCCTCAATCGTGTTCCATCCCATCTGTGGTACCTTGTCCTCGTGTCTTTGAGGACAGAAACGCTTCACGTCAATATCGAAAATGCCGAGACAGTCCGTATCCTGCTCTTCCGAGTGGCGGCACATCAACTGCATTCCGATGCAGATTCCTAAAACGGGTTGCTTGAGTGAACAGATGACCTTGTCCAGTCCACGCTGGCGCAGATACTGCATAGTTGTGTCGGCCTCACCCTGACCTGGAAAAATCACTTTGTCTGCTCTCTGCAAATCCTCTGCATTGTCAGTCAGCGTAGGCTCGATCCCCAATCTTTTTACAGCATTGATAACTGAGAAGATATTACCAGCGTTATATTTTACAATTGCTACGTCCATCTGTGTGAAGAGCCGAATGCGGGACTCGAACCCGCGACCTACGCATTACGAATGCGTTGCTCTACCAACTGAGCCAATTCGGCAACCTTTTTGGGCTTCAACCCACAAAAAATCGGTTGCAAAGGTAAGATTTTTAATTTTAATAACAACCAATAATCAAATGTTTTTTAAATTTGCAGCTAATTACGACACGAGAACGCATTATTAATGAAAAAATTCGCAAAAGATTTGACCGTTTCGGAAGTAAGTTTTCCCAATAACCGCTACGTTCTTCTGAAACTTACCGACTCTCAGCCATTGCCCGACATCCGTCCCGGACAGTTTGTCGAAGTACTTGTTCAGGGCAGTCCGTCAACATTCCTCCGTCGTCCCATTTCCATCAACTATGTAGATAGAGAGAATAATCAGCTATGGCTCCTTGTGGCTATGGTTGGAGAAGGAACCAAGACTCTCGGACAACTCTCTGCTGGTGATAAGCTGAACCTCGTATTTCCGCTTGGCAACGGTTTCTCTCCTGTTCAGCAAACTGGTGAGGAAGTACTTCTTGTCGGAGGTGGAGTAGGTGTGGCACCATTGCTCGAATATGGCAAATACCTGAAGGCAGAGGGAGCACGTCCGTCGTTCCTGCTTGGAGCACGTACCAAGAACGACCTTCTCCTTCTCGACCTCTTCCGTTCGATAGCCGATGTCTATATCACTACTGAAGACGCTTCCCTCGGCGAAAAGGGATTTGTCACCCATCACAGCATACTCAGTGAGAAGCGTTTCGACCGTATTGCCGTCTGTGGTCCCAAACCCATGATGGTGAACGTTGCCAAATATGCCAAGCAGAATGACATCCCCTGTGAGGTGAGTCTCGAAAATATGATGGCATGCGGACTCGGAGCCTGTCTCTGCTGTGTAGAAAAGACTGTACGAGGCAACGTGTGTGTATGTACCGAAGGTCCTGTATTTAATATAAACGACTTGACATGGCAGATATAAGAGTAAACATAGCAGGATTGGACATGAAGACTCCGGTCATGACTGCATCCGGCACATTCGGTTACGGACTTGAATTTGCCGACCTGGTCAATCTTTCCGATATAGGTGCAATCATCGTGAAGGGTACCACACTCCTTCCCCGTGAAGGAAATGACTATCCCCGTATGGCTGAGACACCTTCCGGAATGCTCAATTGTGTAGGTCTTCAGAATAAAGGAGCAGAATACTTCTGTCAGCATATCTATCCTCAGATAAAAGACCTGCAAACTAACGTAATCGTTAACGTAAGTGGTTCGTCACCAGATGATTACGCTGAATGTGCTCGACTTATAGGTGAACTTGATAAAGTACCTGCCATCGAACTGAATATCTCCTGCCCCAACGTACGTCAAGGGGGTATGGCATTCGGTGTGACTACCGACGGAGCAGCATCCGTAGTTCGTGCTGTCCGCGCAGCTTACAGCAAACCAATCATCGTAAAACTCTCACCTAACGTAACCAATATCGCAGATATAGCTCTTGCTGTCGAAGCCGAAGGAGCCGATGCAGTATCATGTATCAACACCCTTATGGGAATGGCAATTGATATCGAGCGTCGCCGACCCAAGTTGTCGATATCTACCGGTGGACTTTCCGGTCCGGCTATCAAACCCGTTGCTGTCCGTTGTGTATGGCAAGTTGCCAAAGCAGTCAAGATTCCGGTAGTCGGACTTGGTGGTATCATGACAGCTGCCGATGCCATCGAATTCCTTATGGCTGGTGCTTCGGCAATAGAAATCGGTACGGCTAACTTTATCGACCCTGCAGTCTCTGTCCATGTTGCAGAGGGTATAAGTGAATGGCTCGACCGTCATGGTTGCAAATCCGTACAGGAAATAATAGGACAAGTACAATGAGAATACTCATCACCATAATCCTTGCAACTCTTTCTCTCGCATCCTCTGCCCAGACCATGCGTGAGATACTGCGGAGTGCTCCCGACACACTCGTCACACTTCTCACTCATAACAACCTCCTAGACTTTCCCGACTATCTCGATACACAGATGTTGGCACAGGTTCGCAACCGACTCGGCGGAAACAGTGAGATGACGAAGCTGACAGATGATTACACTTTCATTCGTGTCACAGCAGTCTCCACACTCCAACTGAAACTGTTGCCTCAGTCAAAGGGAAAGGTACTGCTTTCCATCTATACCTGCAACCTCAACGACAGCGTAGCTGAAAGTCGTCTTTCGTTCTACGACACTTCGTGGAAACCGCTTCCTACGGAGCAGTTCATAAAGGTTGAGTCAGAACCGAACGTTATGAGACAATACATTGCCTCTGCCGGTGACGACCGTCTGACGGTTCATACATTCCGTCCCTTCGAACTCAGTTTCGACACTCAGACAGTTCCTGTATCACGTCAGACCGACATCCTGCTTTGGAACAAAAAGAAATTTATCAAACAGAAACAATAAAATTATTAATTTTATCACAGAAAGACTATGAAAGCATTAAATGCTCGCACAGCTCCTAAAAGCTCTGCACCTGAGAGAATCATTCAGTTTGGCGAAGGTAACTTCCTTCGTGCATTCGTTGATTGGATTATCTACAACATGAATCAGAAGACCGACTTCAACTCCTCAGTTGTAGTCGTACAGCCTATTGACAAAGGTATGGTCGAGTGGCTTAACGGACAGGACTGCCTCTACCACGTTAACCTTCAGGGTCGTCAGAATGGTAAACCCGTTAACGAACTCACTCGTATCGACGTTATCAGTCGTGCACTCAATCCTTACAGCCAGAACTCTGCATTCATGGCACTTGCTGACCAGCCAGAGATTCGTTTCGTCATCTCCAACACTACCGAGGCAGGTATCGCATTCGATCCAAATTGTAAGTTCACCGATGCTCCTGCAAGCAGTTATCCGGGCAAACTGACACAGTTGCTTTATCGTCGTTTCCAGACATTCAAGGGTGATCCCAAGAAGGGACTTATCATCATGCCTTGCGAACTTATCTTCCTCAACGGACACCACCTCAAGGAGTGTATCTACCAGTACATCGAACTGTGGAAGGACGACTTCGGCAAGGACTATGCTAAATTCAAGAACTGGTTCACGAAGTACTGCTACGTATGTGCAACACTTGTTGACCGCATCGTTCCTGGATTCCCACGCAAGGAAATCGCACAGATTCAGAAGAAAGTATGCTATGCCGACAACCTTGTAGTTCAGGCAGAGATCTTCCACCTCTGGGTTATCGAGAAACCTGAGAATATGTCTATTGCTCAGCTTCGCAAGGAATTCCCCGCAGAGAAAGCCGGACTCCACGTACTCATTGCAGAGAGCGAAAAACCATACCACGAACGTAAGGTAACACTCCTCAACGGTCCTCACACCGTACTCTCTCCAGTGGCATACCTCAGCGGTATCAATATCGTTCGCGACGCACTCCATCATCCGGTAGTTGGTAAATATATCAAGAAAGTACAGTACGACGAACTCATGCAGACTCTCAACCTGCCGATGGCAGAACTCCAGCAGTTTGCAGCCGATGTACTCGAACGTTTCGACAACCCATACGTTGACCATCAGGTTACAAGCATCATGCTCAACTCATTCCCTAAGTACGAAACCCGCGACCTGCCAGGTGTTAAGGTTTATCTCCAGCGTAAAGGTGAACTGCCGAAGGGACTTGTCATGGGACTTGCTGCTATCATCACATACTACAAGGGTGGCAAACGTGCCGACGGAGCAGAAATCGTTCCGAACGATGCACCTGAAATCATGCAGATGCTTACCGACCTCTGGGCTACCGGTGACACTCAGCGCGTAGCTGAAGGTGTTCTCGCAGCCGAGAATATCTGGAAGGAAAACCTCAACCAGACTGTTCCGGGACTCACAGCACTCGTAAAGCAGTACCTCGACCTCATTCAGCAGAAAGGTATGCTCGAGGCAGTAAAGAGCATCCTCTAAACCTACACATTATATATAATAATAGCCAGCCCATCGGACTGGCTATTATTCTTTAACCTTTAACCTTTAACCGATACTCCTCCCACCTTGCTCTGATACTGTTCACATAGTCATACGTCTCGCTGCCTCGGAAATAACCGTGTTGCACTTCCGGCTGATTATACATCCGTGCTTCCGACATCCTCAGCACAAAACCATCTACATTTCCCAACCATCGGTTAGGGTCCTTACCATACTTGCGTGCCAGTCGCCGTGCATCGTCCACATGTCCCGAACCTGCATTATATGCAGCCAGAATGAAATTTATTCTCTCCGACGGATTCTTTATATCGTTGTAATGTTCGTTAAGGAGTGCAATCAGTTTTACGGCACCTTTCAGATTATGCTCCGGTTCAAATACCTTATTCATCTTCACACCGACAGTCTTAGCCGTCGAAGGCATCAGCTGCATCAGTCCCATCGCACCCATGAACGATACTGCCTCGGGGTCGAAAGCCGACTCCTGATAAGCCTGTGCAGCCAGCAGTTTCCAGTCCCATCCTATACCTCTCGAGTGCTGACGGAACAGATGGTCATACACCGAAATCTCTCCGCGAGCCAGGTTCCTGATAGGTGCCGACACTTTCTTTCTCGGACTGTACTTCCTGCCGTTCGTACTTCTTATCTGAATTGTTGACAGAGCAACCATCTGGTCGTTATTCTCTGCAATCCATCTTGCCAGGTTCTCAGCCAACCTCGGACATTTCCTGCTTACAGCCCATGACCTGATTATGGTGTCAGCCCTGAAATAATCATTCTCCTCCGTCTGCATCGAATCCGGAATATTGCACACTACGATATCACCGTCACCGCTGTCCAGTCTGCGTTGCAGTTCGTCCACAGTTCGGCACACCTCAACTCTCATCTGCGTACCTATGCTTCTGGCATAGGCATCAGCCAGCATATACTGTCGTCCGAAGTGTTCGCCTCTCCATTCGAAATACGTGTCCGGACCGTACTGAGTCAGTACAATCAGTTCACCGTTCTGTTGTATTTCCTCCAGGTCGAACACCTCCTCGGCATTCGTCTTCGTCCTTTCAAACGGCGACTCCTTCTGTCTGCCTCCACACGAATAGAGTAGGGCACACAACGTCAGAATACTAATCTTCGATAATAAGTGTCTCAATTTTCTTCAGTTTTTCCTTCATCCTTTCCGCTTCGCCCTTCCTTATGCGCAGCGTCATACGGCAATCCATATCAAAATCCTGACTCACAATCTGCGGTTCCATATCCTTCACCACCTTCATCACCTCGTTCATCATCGGGTATTCAAACTTCACCTTCACATCCTCATCCACAGTCTTCTCTATAATCTCAGCAGCTGCAATTGCTTCGGCTGCAGCCAGACGGTAAGCCACAATCAGTCCGCTCGTTCCCAGTTTTATTCCTCCGAAATACCTTACCACGATAATCAGTATATTCGTCAGTTCATTTGAATTTATCTGTCCCAGAATAGGCTTTCCGGCAGTTCCCGACGGTTCTCCGTTGTCGTTGGCTCTGAACTCCTTCCGTTCCGCTCCCAGCATATAAGCATAGCATACATGTCGGGCATCGTAATATTTCTTCTGATATTCAGCTACCAACGTCTTCACCTCGTCCACCGTACTTACGGGAATAGCAAAAGCGAGAAACTTACTCCGTTTCTCGCTGTATGTGCCTTCAGCTTTCTCCTTTATGGTTCTGTATAAATCCATTCAATACTAAATACCAAATAGTAAATAGTCCAATAGTAAATAGTAAATTACTTTATAACGAGCGCTCGTTCTATCTGGTCTTTCAGCAATGCCCAGTGAGCCTGAGTCGGAGCGTCCGTACCATTGGCATTAGCTATCTTCGTCTTGATTCTCTTCAGTTCTCTCAGGTAATAGCCTTTCAGATTGTTTCTGCTGTTGTTATAGAGATTAATCAGTTCGCTGACGAACGTCTTCTGCAACTCCTGACGGTAGCGAGTCACCTTCTGACTGCCTGCAGCCTCCTTGAGTATGAGATTTGTGATGTCGTCAAGATAATCTCCTGCATTATACTCCGTATTCAGTTCTGATGTGCGATATACAAGTGAGCTTGCTATGTTGCGTGCCACAGTGAACGTGATAGACTCCGTATCGTCTGTCAGTTGCGAAGCGTATGGCACATCACGCATCCATAGAGGTTCGTTCAGAGCATGCTTGTCAATGAAGTCTATAGCCCTCTTCTGTCGCTCCTTCGGATTAAGTTCATATTTCGTACCGCCTTGAGCCTGAGTGCGGAAAGTGACATACGTACCACCGATGTTTGCCATCACATGACCCAGATAACGCATGAACTGCGAATAAATCTGATTTGCCATCCTG
>CACYGK010000002.1 GCA_902774005.1 uncultured Bacteroidales bacterium
AAGCCCGGGCACGCCGATGGTACTGCACCGCAATGCGGGAGAGTAGGTCGCCGCCTTCTTTTTGAGGAGAGTCCTCTGCAAATGATTGCAGGGGACTCTCTTTTTGTTTATAGATAATAGTTTATAGATAATAGTTAGCGTTTGGATGTACGATGTATTTTTTTTACCTTTGCATGAAATTATGGTTTTTTGACTATGCAATATACTATCACAGCTCCGAAAAGTGTAAAGGGATGTATCGTTTTACCGGCATCGAAGAGTATCAGCAACCGTGCGCTGACTATCAATTCGTTGTCGGGTAGTAATATCCCTCCTTCTAATATAAGTGACTGCGACGACACACGTGTGATGTGTGAATGGATGGTGGAGAGACCGCTTACGGTTGATATCGGTGCGGCTGGTACGGCGATGCGCTTTTCAACTGCTCTTCTGGCTGTGACGGAGGGCAAGCATGTCATTACGGGAAGTGAACGGATGAAGAATCGTCCTATTGCGGTTCTTGTCGATGCCTTGCGCCAATTGGGTGCACATATAGAATATGTGGAGAATACAGGATTTCCACCATTGGAGATAACAGGAAATCCGGATATCGAAGGAGGAAGAATCAGTCTGCCTGGCGACATCAGTTCGCAGTATATCTCAGCCCTGCTGATGATTGGTCCGAAGTTGAGTGGCGGACTCACCCTTGAACTTACGGGCAGTATCGTGAGTCGTCCGTATATCAATATGACTTTAGCCATAATGAAGGAGTTCGGAGCGTGCGCCGTTTGGACTGCAGATAATATCATCGAGGTAAAGCCTAGAGGCTATTCACCGCGAGAATATTTCGTGGAAAACGACTGGAGTGCCGCGAGTTACTGGTATGAGATGGTAGCCCTTACTGACGATATCGATGCCGAGATACTGCTTCCGAATCTTTTCAAGGAAAGTATGCAGGGTGACAGTAAGGGGGCAGAACTTTTCCGACGTCTGGGTGTGGAAACTGCTTATACCCAGGAAGGTGTATTGCTCAGAAAATCAGGAAAGGTCACGGATCGGTTAGACTATGATTTCGTAGAGATACCAGATCTCGCACAGACTTTCACAGTTACATGCTGCATGCTCGGTATTCCTTTCCATTTCAAAGGATTGCAAAGTCTGAAGATTAAGGAGACAGACAGGATAAATGCTTTAAAGGTGGAAATGCGGAAACTGGGTTATGTTTTGGAAGACAGAAACGACAGCGAACTCATCTGGCAGGGTCAGCGCTGCGAACCGGAAAACGATGCATCAATCGACACGTATGAGGATCACCGTATGGCTATGGCTTTTGCTCCTGCCGCAATCAAAATGGGATGTTTGAGGATAAATAACCCTCAGGTTGTAAGTAAATCGTACCCGCATTTCTGGGAGGACTTAAAATCAGTAGGTTTCAGTATATGAGAAACGAAGAATTAAGCGATACCGAGTGCTGCGGACAGCATGAGGTGTGTGAGAAGAGAAGTATTCTTGAAGCCCTGAAAGAAGAGATAGAATACTATGAGGACGAGGAACTCGACCGTTTTCGTGGTATACGGGGTGGAGACTATTCTTCCGATGAAATCGAGGAATTTCGTGAAGTTCTATATACTATGCGTATCGACGAAGTGGCAGGATGGGTGCGCTCGCTCGGACTGAGGGGTGTGGAGTTACCCGACCAGTTGAAAGACGAAGTGATAATGTTGATGGACCGTTAAAGAGCTCCATTCGATATAACGACGCGACGACATAATGACATGTCGAAAAATCGGGTGCCCTAAAAATAATTCCATTATTTTTTCGTTTATATTATCGATGCGCAGGTTCTTAAATATATTTTTACTGTTTACAACGGTTGTGATTGTCTTGTCGTGTTCGAATACCAAGAACACGCCTATAACACGTCGTGTGCAGGCATTTAAGGCCCGGTATAACACTTACTATAACGGTATGCTTGCCTTCAAGGACGGTCAGGAGGCTCAGGAAGAAGGGAATAAGGATAACTGTACCGAACTGATTCCGCTCTATATGACAGGTAATAAGGAAACGGTGAAGTTGGGTGCATCAAATTATGAAACTGCGATAGAGAAATGCCAGAAGACCATTAAGCGTCACAGTATTACAGCCAAACCGAAATGGAATAAGAACCGTCCAAAGACTCCTGCAGAAAAGCGCTGGTTGTCGCAGAAAGAATACAACCCCTTTCTCCATAGGGCATGGCTCCTGATGGGTGAGTCGCAATTCCGACGGGGGGAATATATGGAAGCCGCATCGACATTCGCTTATCTGCAACTGCTGTATGCCCACAAACCTAACCTGGTGGCACGTGCCCGACTGATGGAAGCGAAATGCTATGCAGAGATGGAATGGTATTACGATGCCGAGGACGTTATAGCGAGAGCCCGTCGTGATTCGTTCCCTACCAATCTCATACCTCTTCAGGCACAGGTGTATGCAGACCTTGACGTTCGACAGAAACGCTACGAAGATGCAATCAAGAATCTGCAGATTGCTGTAAAGAAAGAAGGAAGGAAATTGCAGAAGTCGAGAATGTACTTCCTGCTGGGACAACTTTGTCATAAGGTAGGTAGAGATCCAGAGGCATATAAATATTTCTCCAGAGTAATCCGACGCAATCCTCCTTACGAACTGGAATTCAATGCCCGCATAGCCCGTACCGAGTCGATGTCGAAGGGTAAGAGCAAGCAGATGATACGCAAACTGAAGTCGATGGCTCGTAATTCGAAAAACAAGGATTACCTCGACCAGGTTTATTATGCAATCGGAAACATATACCTTTCCGAAGGGGATACCCTCCATGCTATCGGAGCATATAACGACGGAGTAGAGAAAGGTACGCGCAAAGGTGTGGAGAGGGGTGTACTGCTAGTTCACCTCGGACAACTCTATTGGGATAAGGAACAGTTTGTCAAGGCACATAAGTGCTATACGGAGGCTTTAGGACTGTTTGACAAAGACCACGAGGACTACAAGGCAATCGATGAGCGCAGTAAGATTCTCGAAGAACTCTTCCCTTATGCTTCGGCTGTGGAGTTGCAGGACAGTCTCCAGGCTCTTGCACGGATGGACTCTGTATCGCGTATGAAGGTCATCAACAAGATAATCGAGGACTTGAAGAAGAAGGAACGTGAGGAGGAGAAGAAAGCCGCAGAAGCGGAGGAGGATGCAAAGCGTCCGCGCCGTAACGTTAATCAGAATCAGACTACTACTGGTGGTGGACGTAACCGTAACGAGGCGGTATTCTATTTCTATACCGCAAATACTGTGGATGCAGGAAAGAAAGCATTCGAACAGAAGTGGGGCAAGCGAAAGAATGCGGATAACTGGCGCCGTAAGAATGTGACCGTGCTTGACGATTTCAACGATGACATGCCGACGGACAGTCTTCAGCAGGATAGTCTGGCTCAGAATGAGGCGCCTGCCGAGGAAGAGGTTAAAGACAAAAAGAACAAGAAACTGACACGCGAGGAGAAAGACTCCATTCAGGCGGAGGAATATGCTCAGGACCCACATCGTCCGGAATATTATCTCAAGGATATTCCGTTTACTGAGGAACAGATGGCTGAATCGAATAAAGCCCTTGTAGATGGTTTGTATGGTTCGGCTGTAATCTATAAGGACCGAATGGATAATCTTCCGCTGGCTGAACGTACTTTCCAGCGTATTATCGATATCTTCCCCGATTTCGAACAGAATAACGAGCTCTACTATAACCTCTTCCAGTTGTATTCACGAATGGGAAAAACGGAGTTGGCAGAGGCTTACCGCAGTAAACTCATCGAGGGATTCCCCGAGGATGAGCATGCAATACTTATTGCAGACCCGAATTTCGAATTCAAGGCACGTTATGGCAAGCAGGTGGAAGATTCTCTCTATATGGATGCTTACGATGCTTTTGCCCGTTCCGACTACAATACCGTATTCCGTAACAGTGAATATACCGAGAAGGAATACCCCAACGGAGCCAACCGTGCCCGGTTCATGTTCTTCGATGCTATGAGTCATTTGGAGTTGGGCGACCAGGAAGACTTCATGAGGAATATGAAGGCTATAGTTGAGAAGTTCCCACAAAGCACCGTCAGTGAACTGGCTGGACTATATGTCAAGGGACTCAAAGAGGGACGTCTGCTTCAGTCGGGAAAATACAACAGCGGCTCTATATGGGAACGACGTATGGGTATTGATGTGGAGAACGACTCATTGGTTGGAGATACCGTATTCAGTGAGGAACGCAACTGCGATTTTGTGTTCTGTATTGCGTACGAGCGTGATTCCATCGATGAAAACCAGCTTCTCTTCGAAATGGCACGTTACAACTTCATGAATTTCTCTGTGCGCAACTTCGACCTCTCGTTCGATCGTGGTCAGGGCATTGACATGCTTCAGATACGTACATTCCTAAATTATGACGAGGCATACATCTATATGCACCGACTGTTCAACGACGCAGAAATGGCGTATAAGCTCGAAGGACTGAAGTGTTTCATCATTGCTGAGGACAACTTGAAACGCCTGATGCGTGGACTCAGTTTTGCCGATTACTTCGACTTCTATGATGCTACCTTCGACCGTATTGGTAACCTGCAGATTGAACCGGATGAGCCTTCATCGCTCGACGAACCGACTGAACTGCCTGAACCACAAGAGGAAGAAGAGGAAGAAGAAGAAGAGGAAAACTTTATATTCTAACGAAACCGATAAACGACAACAGATATGAATGGTACACTCCTTTGGATAGACGATGAGATAGAACTTCTCACACCTTACATCATATTTCTTGAGAAGAAAGAATATGAAGTTCATACTGCCACCAACGGTCAGGATGCACTCGATATGTGTGAAGAGCGCAGCTACGACCTTATTTTCCTTGACGAGAATATGCCTGGACTGAGCGGTCTTGAGACTCTTTCCCGTATAAAGGAACTGCGCCCCACCATTCCTATCGTTATGGTAACGAAAAGTGAGGAAGAGAATATCATGGATCAAGCCATCGGTTCGAAGATAGCCGATTACCTGATAAAACCGGTGAATCCATCGCAGATTCTGCTTACTTTGAAGAAACATTTGCACAAGCGTGAGATAGAGACAGAGGTGGTCAATACTACTTATCAGAGGAGTTTCTCAACCATAGGTATGCAAATCAACGATTCCAGTACCGTCGAAGACTGGATGGAAGTGTATAAGCGCCTTGTCCATTGGGAACTTGAACTTGCAGATACGGATTCGCAGATGAGTGAGATGTTGCAACAGCAGAAGGCGGAAGCCAACAATGAGTTTGCACGATTCGTCCGCAAACACTATCTCGACTGGATAAATGACAAGGAAAATCGTCCGCTCATGTCGCCCGACATCTTCAAGCGTACTATCTTCCCACTTCTCAATAACGGTGAAAAAGTGTTCCTCGTCGTATTCGACAATTTCCGCTATGACCAGTGGCGCGAAATAAGTAAGGAACTTGCCGATGACTTCACCTTTGATGACCAACTCTACCTCAGCATTCTGCCTACGGCTACGCAATATGCACGAAATGCCATATTCTCAGGACTTATGCCTCAGCAGATAGCTGAGATGTTTCCAGACCTCTGGGTGGATGAAGACGAAGAGGAAGGTAAGAACCTGAACGAGGAACCCCTGATAAAGACTCAGCTCGACCGCTATCGCAAACGTTACACCTTCTCTTATTTCAAGTTGATGGGTTCGAACGATAGCGAAAAACTCGTGGAGCGTTTCCGCAATCTGATGAACAACGACCTGAACGTACTCGTCATCAACTTCATCGATATGCTCAGTCATGCCCGCACAGAATCGCGTATGGTACGCGAACTGGCAAGTGACGAGAAGGCATATCGCAGTATTACGGCGTCGTGGTTCCACAACTCACCTGTCAACGACCTTTTCAAGGAACTGGCAAAGACGGATGCCAAGATTATTATCACCACCGATCATGGTAGTATCCGTGTAAACAACCCAATCAAGGTTGTAGGTGACAAGAACACAAATACCAACCTGCGCTATAAACTAGGTAAGAATCTCAGTTACAATTCTAAGCAGGTTTACGAACTGAAACGTCCGGCAGCGGCATTCCTTCCTTCACCCAACATCAGTACGGCATATATTTTTGCCCAGAACGACGATTTCTTTGCCTATCCCAACAACTACAATTATTACGTGGGCTACTATAAGAACACGTTCCAGCATGGCGGTATCTCAATGGAGGAGATGCTCATTCCTCTCATCACAATGCAAAGCAAAAGAAAAAAGTAAAAGAATATGGAAATCAGAATAAAAGATCTCAGTGGCATCCGTCAGGCAGCCAAGGAATTCATCGCACATATCGGTGACCGTAAGATATTTGCTTTCTACGGAAAGATGGGTGCAGGCAAGACTACTTTTATCAGTGCTGTGTGTGAGGAACTGGGAGTGAGCGATGTTATCAACTCGCCTACCTTTGCCATCGTAAACGAATATCTCAGTGGTTCGGGCAATCCCATCTACCATTTCGACTTCTACCGTATCAAGAACATAGGTGAAGCCCTTGATATCGGTTACTATGACTATATCGACAGCGATAACCTCTGCTTCATGGAATGGCCTGAACTGATAGAAAGCATCCTCCCCGATGACACTGTTAAGGTGACAATCGAGGAGGAAGTTGATGGAAGCAGAA
Organism: uncultured Bacteroidales bacterium; assembly: GCA_902774005.1. Lineage (GTDB taxonomy): Bacteria > Bacteroidota > Bacteroidia > Bacteroidales > Bacteroidaceae > Minthosoma. The sequence continues at coordinate 6,686 of CACYGK010000002.1, forward strand.
AAATAACGTTCTGAGTATTTTTTAGCAGTACCTTATTCTTCTGCCTGTTGTTCGTTGTATTCCAGTTCTGCATCTACCAGCAGCAGTAGGGCATCATGGTCGTATGGTCCCATCTGCTCCTTCTTTGCTTTCTTTTCTATATAGCGGACTATCTCTTCGGTATCGATATCGATGTAACCCTCTTCGTCGGCAGTATTGCTGAGTGAATCGAGATACTCCAGGATGACGTCGATGCAGTAATATATGTCATCCTCAGAAAGCAGCTCGCTGTTCTCCTGTCCTATATAATTATAGATGAAAGCTACCTCCTTGGCATCTTCTTCAGCGCCAAGCAGGATTTCGTTGTCTATTGCGCTCATAGCAAAGCTTTGATTTTCTCTTCAAACACAGGACGTGCAGCAGCACCTACAACCTTGTCAACTACCTGACCGTCCTTGATAAAGAGTACAGTAGGGATGTTGCGGATGCCGAACTTTGCAGGGAGTTCCTCGTTCTCGTCCACATTTACCTTACCTACGTTTACCTTGCCGGCATACTGTTCTGCCAGTGCTTCAATAGTAGGACCGACCATTCTGCATGGTCCACACCATGTAGCCCAAAAGTCAACTACCAGTGGCTTGCCTTCAGCCACGAGTGCTTCAAAATTAGAATCTGTAATTTCCATAAACAAATCATTTAAAAGGGTTATATACTCGTTTTCTTTATTGATTAACCGTTATCTCAATCTCGGGGTGTGAGTCAAAGAAGTTGATTAGTGGATTCAAAACCGAAATCTTCACTTTTCGCGAGAAGAGCAGGGTTGACATATTGTCTGTAGATGAATGTACATTGAAATAAAGTTCCGACTCTCCAGGACACTCTCTCACTATCTCTGCCAAGTCCTGTACCATATTCGTAGTAAGATTATCGAGTGGTACGTTGAGTGTAATCTTCTCCACCAATTTGTCTTTCACCTCCGACAGAAGGTCGATGCTCTTTAGCTGCATAGAGTATTCGCCTTTCTTCCACTGGTGTGGAACCACCGACGCTGTGATATAGAGTGACGCACCCTCGATGAAACAATTGTGGAAGTCGAGCCAGTCTTTTCCGAATAAAGCGATTTCACCGCTTCCGCTGAAGTCTTCCATCTTTATAATACCATACAGACTGCCACGTTTTGATTCTCCTATACGGATATTTGTTACGATTCCACCGAACGAAACCTCTTTTCTCGTAGCCAGCAGAGCCTTGTCCTCAAGTTCTGTCAGTTTAGTGTTGCATACGTTATTCAGTACGAACGAATAGTCATCGAGCGGGTGAGCCGACAGATAGATTCCTACCAGGTCGCGTTCCTTGTTCAACTTTTCAAGTGTGCCCCATTCCTGAACCATCTTCGGAAAGGCAGGATGGCTTACTTCGGCACCGAATCCCGCGGCTCCGAAGAGCGATTGGCTTGACTGTACCTTGTCTATCTGCACTTTCTGTCCGTAGCGCATGAGTACATCGAGAAAAACTTCCGCACCCTTACCAGTCGGTTCGAAATATGTCTCTCGACTCTTTCCGAAACAGTCGAATGCCCCCGACAGAATCAGACCTTCCAGGCTCTTCCGGTTACATGCCGCCAGGTTCGTACGCTCAAAGAAATCGAACACACCCTTGTATTCTCCGTTCTTTCCACGTTCCTCGATAATCGACAGTACAGCACTTTCACCTACACCTTTTATTCCACCCATTCCGAATCGGATATCGCCTTCCTTGTTTACGGAGAACTTCAGGTTCGACTCGTTTACATCAGGTCCCAATGTCTTGATACCAATGATTTTACATTCGTCCATCAGTTTCCTGATATCACCGATGTTATCGAGACTTCGGCTCATAACTGCTGCCATATACTGTGCAGGGAACGTAGCCTTCATGTAAGCAGTCTGGAATGCCACCCACGAATAGCACGTAGCATGACTCTTATTGAAGGCGTAGCTTGCAAACTTCTCCCAGTCGCTCCAAATCTTGTCGAGTATCTTCGGGTCGTGACCGTTCTGTTGCCCTTGTTCTATGAACTTCGGCTTCATCTGGTCAACGATGTCCTTCTTCTTCTTACCCATCGCCTTTCGCAGGGCATCACTCTCACCACGTGTAAAGTTTGCCAACTGTCTCGACAGTAACATCACCTGCTCCTGATACACCGTGATTCCGTACGTATCCTTCAGGTACTTCTCCATGCATGGGATGTCGTATGCGATAGGTTTACGACCCTGTTTTCTATCGATGAAATCGGGGATATAATCCATAGGTCCCGGACGATAGAGGGCATTCATGGCGATGAGATCCTCAAATGCGTGTGGTTGCAGTTCGCGAAGGTATCGTTGCATACCTGCCGATTCGAACTGGAACGTACCGATAGTTCGTCCGTCGCAGTAAAGCTGGTATGTAGCAGGGTCTTCTATGTCGATATCATCCACGTTTACTTCCACACCCAGACTCTCCCTCACATTCTCCACTGCCTCTTTCAGGATGCTCAGAGTCTTCAGTCCGAGGAAGTCCATCTTGATAAGTCCTGTTTCCTCTATGACATGTCCGTCATATTGTGTGCAGCGCACCTTCTCGCCCGTCTCCTTATCATCGGCTGTGCTTACAGGTACCCAGTCATCTATCGCGTCTCGACAGATGATGGTTCCGCAGGCATGTACACCCGTATTCCTGACGTTGTTCTCCAACATGATGGCATAACGCATCGTGTCGCGAAGCAGAGGATCGGTCGATGTAGCGGCATCCTTCAACTCCGGCACACACTCAATTGCATTCGGCAATGTCATCTTCTTTCCGTTCGGCAGTTTGTCGGGAATAGCCTTGCAGAGCGCATTGCTTATATTGAGAGGCACCTTCTGTATTCGTGCCACATCCTTTATTGCCAACTTCGTTGCCATCGTGCCGTAGGTGATGATATGAGCCACCTTCTCGGCTCCGTATTTCTCGGTAACCCATTGCAGCACCTTGCCTCGTCCGTCGTCGTCGAAGTCGGTATCGATATCGGGCAATGATATACGGTCTGGATTCAGGAAACGTTCGAACAGCAGGTCGTACTTTATAGGGTCAATCTTCGTGATACCTAGACAATAAGCCACTGCACTTCCGGCAGCCGAACCACGTCCCGGACCTACCCATACTCCCAGTTCTTCTCTGGCGGCACGTATGAAGTCCGACACGATGAGGAAGTAACCAGGGAAACCCATTGTCTTCATCACGTGCAGTTCGAAGTCCAACTGCTCTTTTACCTCCGGTGGTATCGGGTCGCCATACAGCGGTTTTGCTCCGTCGTAAGTCAGTTTCTTAAGGTAGTCGGCTTCAAACTTTATTCTGTACAGTTTCTCGTAACCGCCTAGCTTTTTTATCTTCTTCTCTGCTTCCTCCTGACTCAGTACCACATTGCCTTTCTCGTCCTGAGTGAACTCGTCGAAGAGGTCTTTCTCCGTGAGTCTCTGACGATATTCCTCCTCCGTACCGAACTCTCTCGGAATCTCAAAGAATGGCATGATAGGTGCATGGTCTATGTCGTACTGCTCCACCTTTCCGAGTATCTCCAATGTGTTCGACAGAGCCTCCGGAATATCGCTGAACACCATGTTCATCTCCTCGCGTGTCTTGAACCACTCCTGCTTCGAGTACAACATACGGTTGGGGTCGTCGAGGTCGCGTCCTGTTGACAGACACAGCAGACGGTCGTGAGCTTCTGCGTTCTCCTCGTCTACGAAGTGTGAGTCGTTTGTACAGATGAGTTTTACGTTATATTTCCTTGCCAGTTCTATCAGCTTTGGTTCCACCTGCTTCTGTTCCACGAATGTCTCTCGGTTAGCCCTCTGATTCGGGTTCTTCACCTCGTGGCGCATCAGTTCGATGTAGAAATCGTCGCCAAACAGATTCTTGAACCACTTCATACTCTCCTCTGCCTTCTCCATCTGTCCGCGTCGGATATAGTATGGAACCTCACCTGCCAGACAAGCCGTCGAACAGATAAGTCCTTCGTGATGGGCCTCAATCTCCTTGTGGTCGGTACGTGGACGGTGATAATAGCCATCCACCCAAGCCTTGCTGACAATCTTCACCAGATTATGGTAACCAACCTCGTTCTTTGCAAGCAGAATCAGGTGCCATCCGCTAGGGTCGATACCGTTGTTTTCCTTCAGATTCAGCGAACGGCGTGCACAATACACCTCACAACCGAAAATCGGCACAAACTTCTCTTCCCTTCCCTTGTTTACCTTCTTCACGTAATTGAAGAACTCCTTGATGCCGAACATATTGCCGTGATCGGTAAGTGCCATGCCTTTCATTCCGTTGGCAATAGCCTTATCGACCATCTTGTTTATAGCAGCCTGTCCGTCAAGGATACTATACTGACTGTGAACGTGTAAATGTACAAAATCTTCCATTGAGGTGCAAATATACGCACTTAAAATAAAAAACAAAAACTTTCTTGAGAAGCTATTTCATTACTTTCAGAACCTTACCTGCCGAGGTTTTTACAATGTTTAGACCGGGTTGTAGTCCGGCACGCCGGCGACCATCGGCAGAGTATATCTCTTCGTAAGATGTCGGTTCCTCCTGCGGGGCATCAATGAATGAGGGTGCTCCGCCATTGATGTCGAGAATGATTTTGCCGTCGGAAGTCTCACGGATATTGTCGACTGTGAAATTGAATGTCTCACCTGTGAAAGCCTTGTAAGAGGTCAGTTCCGTAATATTATCGGGACCTGGGTAGAGATCTTTGTGAATAGAACGTGCCCATGCAACAGAATATCCGGGATAGTTGGATATGAGTTCGTCGTCGGCAGGAATGATGGTGCAGCGCTGATGTGACGGGTTGGTATTGACAGCGTTGTTAGCCCATGACGAGCGTAGGTAGTCGATATGGGTTACGAGCAGACCGTGAGAGTTTCCATAAGTCACATAATTGTCGTAGCTGAGGTTTGGTAAGTATTTGTCCATACCTCGGTTCTGGCGGTTCTCAAGTACGAGGTACTCATTCGTATTGGCTTTGTTTGGCAACTTATACGCCTTTCCTCCTTCCGACATCGGGTCGAGTGTGAGGGTATAGGATTCATCAGGGTCGAGTTCTATAAGGTCGCTCCATCCTATATAATCGCGTTCGTGACCATTCATGCATGCAATCCATGTGTCAAACATAATGTAGCAGCCGGAGTCCATGAACGACCACATATCCATACCGAACGACCGGTAAGTGGTGTCGTAGAAATCGGGGAAACCGAGTCCGTGTCCCATTTCGTGGATGACCGGACCTATACCGTCCTGTCCATTAAAGAGCAGTTCGCATGTACAGCCGTACGAACCGAATACCACTGTCTTGTCGTCATATCTTACAGTCAGCGATGTGGTACTTTCTTTTGGCCAGATAGTGTAGGTATCATCGACCGCGTTCTCACCATAACCGGCATAGATGAAGAATACAAAACTGACTTTTCCGTTGTGCTTGTTGTCAAATTCCGTCCAATCTACGGAATAGTTTTTTACTGCCAGTTTGCATGCTTCGGAGTATAAGGTACCGATGTGTATGTCGCCTCCGTCGCCTCGCGAACCGTTATCTCCGTAATATTCGTAACCTTCGGAAAGGGTGACAGGTCCGATTATAGAAAACTCAGGAGTGAACTTTCCACCTGATTCCTGACGGAAATACTCCTTCACTGAGCATGCTGACTGATGCCCGGATTGACCCGGCATCACTCCTTCTCCGGCATTGAAAAAGTCCTCGTAGTTGGCTACTACACCTTCTTCTGTGTCAGCTACGCTGAACTTAAGGTCGGGAAACTGTACCAGAATGACAGGAATCTTCGGCGAACCGGTAGTAGGCAGTGGTGCAGAATTAGTTATGTCGTTAGCCATCTTGAGCATCTGTCCGTTCCGGGTAGTCTGACTATAGTCGCTCACATTTTGTATGCGTCCGATACGCATCGGATGCTGTGCGCGGATGCTGCAGCAAGCAGTAAGAGTAAGTATGAGTAAAAAGAAATTCTTCATTATTCTGTAGTTCTGCGTGCGAAGGTACGAATAAGCACGCACAATGCAAAATAATGAAGAATTAAAAATATTTAATGTTTAATGGTTAATGTCTTTGTCTTCTCACACTGACACGTGGACCTGAACTGGCACTGCCGCCTGATTTCGAATTGCTCGACTTGCTTGCATTCTTGCGTGCTGCCCTTGCAGCCTTCTTGGCTTTCTTCGAACCCATAGCCGCATTGATGGAGTCTTGCTTTGCAAGTTCGACCGAATCGACAGGCTCCTGCCAGATGTGTGACTCGAAGTCCTTCATCTCCTTCTCGATGCGGTCCTGTTCCTTACTGAGCAGACTGTCGGTCGGACAATATTCCTGCAGAGTCTTACCCTGCATATTCGTTGTCATGTAGATTTTACCCTTATACTTATTCGTGTCGAAGAAGTCTGCCATCGACATGCGGGCTGCATTGTTGAGGTCGCTCGTCATAAGGTCGTGACCCGCCAGGTAAGTTGCAATCTCGTCGTACTTCACCCAGAAAAGCGGGTACTTCACAGCATCTACACTGAATTCATCGGCACGGTGGAGTACAGGACAGAGAGCTGTCACACGGCTGTTATATGTGGCAGTGTTCTGGTCATAATAGCTTGATTCCTTCACATAGTAACTGAGTACTTCGTTCGATGGAATGTCGATATTATCGACGCGGATAGTGTTGCCCGCCACTTCATAAGGAATATTATAACGGTCAAGCATTTCCTTGAAGTGCATACGGTTATCCTTGTCGAAATTCTCCAATCCATCGGTGTTATACCTATACACAGCAATCTTGCCCTGATTGATAAGTTGAAAGAGCAGAGTGAACAGGTTCACCTGATTTCCCTGGGGAGTCAAGGGGTAATAAAGAGCTGCGTTTCCACCATCGGTGAGGTCGATGGTGCGATAGATGTCGCGACGCCATACTACCTCTGCCGGTACTTCTACCGACTTAGGGAACATCAGTTCGGCACGACTGTATGCTGCCGTCGATTTCTGACCTGTCTTAGCCGTAGTGGCTTTGCTCTTTTGCACACGACTCTTCAATGGCTGTGCCTGCAATGTAGTAAGCGTGAAACTGACGCAAACCGACATCAATATGTATTTCAAGTATTTCATAAGTCTTGAGGGATATTTTAGTTTACAGTTACTTCAAGTGCGTATGGCAGTGTACGTTCGATGCCATCAGGACCTATTACGCGGACTCTGGTGATGTTGAAGAACTTGCCTCGGTTCAGTCCGCGGATTACTTCTTTCTGACGCTGAGTGAAGTCGGCACCGCTGCTCACTTCCGGTATTGCATTACCCATGTTATCTACGAAACGGGTTTCGAAACCGATGACACGGAACGGAATGTCGAGCAATCCGTCGTCGATGGCTGCACCGATACCCTTGGCTGAGAGAATGGTCTGCTTACCCAGTCGGCCACCCTTGAAACGGTTCACATTGCCGTTCGGATCGGTATATTGGATATAGGCAGTAGGGTCGGGCAGTTTGCGTACGTGGAACGTGAACTTACCCATTTCCTGATGGCGTCCTTCGTTATCGGCTGTTACGGTGAACGTGACGTCTTCACCCACCTTCGATGGTACGGCAATATATTTACCTGGAGCTTGCTTGGTGAGCGAACCGTTGGTCATCGTAAGATTTATCCTGTTTACCGACACACCCGGTACACTGACACTGATGGGGTTCTGATAACCTGCATAAAGCATATTCATCAGTGTGGCACTTACCGTAGCCGATGGTTCTACGACAGTATATGGCTGTGAGAAATCACGACGTATGGTCTCACCGTTACCGTTCTTCATAACGATATATCCGTTAAGGTTGAATTCACCGGTCGATGTACATACCATCTCGTAGTGTCCTGTCGAACCTTCCAGCAACTTATTGCCTACATATATCTCAGGACGTGCTGTTGAGTCGATAGCAGCCATCACGATGTCAGCTGAGAAACGACCTCCGCGCACTACGGTTTTCGAACTTGGTATGACGAACGCACTGATCTGGTTCACACGCACGTCCTTCACGTCGATATTCGATATGAGCTGGTGCAGAATCTCTCCTTCGGCATATTTTACGTCGGTCTGCAGTTTTGTAAGAATAGTTACGGCTGCAATGACAGGTGTGTTCTCGAACATATACTCCTGCCAGTTCTTTCCCAGATTCTTAGCCTTTGGTGGAATGGTGGTGGAGAGGTTGCTCTTGAATATCTCGCGCTGCGCACTGTCGTTTTCCATCTTGAGTATTTCTTCGCGGAAAGTATCGATGGCTTCCTTCAGTCGCTTACCTTGTCCCACTCTCGGAGCCAGCATCACATGAGTGGCTGCTTCCAGATTGTCGCGTTTCTCGATATTATATATGTCGGCATCTTTACCGTCAGCCTCGCGTACTATCTTCCATTTCAGTTCGTCGGCAAGATTATACAGCGAGTCGCAAAGTGAACGCACATGCTGTGCCTTCTTGTACCACTGGCGCACCTTCTCGGGGTTCTGCTTCATGGCAGCTTCCATTTCGGCATAGATAGCCTCGTTCGTGGAGTTGGCGTTCTTCTTGGTGCGGTTCAGACTCTCGTCAACGAGTGAGAAACCCTTCAGCACGTCGGATGATACGTTCATGGCAAGCATAGCCATGAGCACGACATACATCAGATTGATCATCTTCTGTCGCGGAGTGATTTTCTTATTTTTTATTCCAGCCATTATCCGAGTTTCGTTTTAAGAGCATCAACCATCTTGGCATATACCTCGTTGAGTTCCTGGAGTTGCTTAGCCAGCTGCTTTGTCTGCTCGTTTACTTCGTCGATAGTAGATGACTGAGTACCTACGCTGCGGAGTTGCATCTCGTAGAATCGGTTGATACCAGTAAGCGTACGGTTCATTGTTTCCATCTCTTCTGAGTCGCGTGTCAGACGCTTCGACTGTTCTGCTACCTGCTTCAAGGTATCGGTAAGTTCGTTCAGTTCCGATACGTAGTTCTTCGTAGCTTCCTGCATCTCCGGAGTCATTCCATAGTACTGTGCTGAGTTGAAGACAGGAGCTGCTGATATATTCTCTGCCAGTTCGGCAGCATTGATAATCTTCACCGGTGTTGGTTCTGTAGAACCTGAGATAGTAACAGGCATTGGTTCCGAAGCACCCTCGATAGTTACAGGTGTAGGTTCAGCCTTACCACCACCTGCTCCACCTGCTGCCGCACCGCTACCCAGATTAGCAGCTGCGTTGGCAAGTGCTGCGGCTGTACTCTCGGAGATGCCTGCTCCGCTGCCACCGCCACTGATATGGATGGTGCCACCACCTGCTGCAGCTGCTGCTCCAGCCAATGCTGCGTCATCCACATATATAGCGTTGCGTGCCTCTTCTGCTGCATTGTCCACATCGTCGCCGATAGCCGACTGATGTTCGAATCCGGCGAGGAAGAACACAACTACCTCCGTTCCCATACCTATGAAGAGCATGAGGTCGGCACCTGCTATGTGGGTCAGTTTGAACAGTGCTCCGAGGATAACGATAGAAGCACCCCATGAGTATGCAAAGTTCAGGAAGGTCTGTCCTTTCTGGCTGTCCATCCATTTCTGGATACCTGTCAATCTATATTTCTTTGCCATGATATTGTCGTATCTTTAAGTCTGAATTCAGTGATTACTTTCTCTTTGATTTTTTAGAAGCTTTTACTCCTTTAACCTTGCCGGCAGTACCTACCTGAGTACGTACGCAACGGAATCCTATGAACGAACGTCCTACGTTCTGGTATTCACTGCTTCGCCAAGCCGACTTGATGAAGCTCTCGGGGTCTTTCCACGAACCGCCTCTCACACTCTTCTTCTTCAGTGCGTAAGGGTCTTCTTTCGCAGCGTTATAGATGAGGGTAGGATTCATATCGCTCATTGCAAGTACTCCGGCTTCGGTATATACGGTCGAAGTCCATTCAGCCACATTTCCAGCCATATCATACAGTCCGTTCGAGTTTGCACTGTAGATACCTGTGCGTGAAGTGATGAGGTTGCCGTCCTTCGTGTAGTTACCTCTGTCAGGTTTGAAGTTCGCATAGTAGCATCCGTCTTCGCTTGCCACACCTTCCTGTTCCCAAGGCAGTTCGTTGCCATCCTTTCCGCGTGCTGCAAATTCCCATTCAGCCTCGGTCGGCAGACGATAGCGCTGTATGAACTTGGCATCGTTGCCCAGTCCGCGCAGCAGGAAGTCGGTACGCCAGTTGCAGAACGCATTTGCCTGTTCCCAATTCACACCAACCACAGGATATTCGTTATAGTTGGGGTGAGTGAAGTACAGACGCATGTATGTCTCGTTCTCTGCATTCTGGAAGTCGTTCACCCAGCAGGTTGTGTCGGGATACACATTTATAATATATGTGTTTACGAAGTCCCACATCGATGATAACGGACGGGTGATAGTCTCACGGTGTATCACACCCGAGTCATCGATATATGCTGTATCTTTCGAAATCATGATTTCTTCTTCCTCGTTCACCTGTATGTCGGTGTCGAGGTTGCGCTCATTGGGATTCAGACGGTACTTACGCTGGGCAGCCATAGCATAGTCGAACACCTCATAGCGGTAGTTCATCTGTGAGGCATCCAGCATTCTCTCACCTGTAAACGGATGAGTGGTGAACACACTCTCGATAGCTCTCTCCTGGTCCTCGTCAGCTTTGGTCCAAGGAATGCGCTTGTTCCAGTTCAGGTGCGGAGTCACGGGTTCTCCGTTCTTGTCTTCCTCAATCTTGAACGATTCATCACCTCCGTATGCGGGGTCAGCCAGACGTTCGCGGATGATAGAGTCGCGTACCCAATACACAAACTGGCGATACATCGAGTTCGTCACCTCTTTCTCGTCCATCCAGAATGCATCAACTGAGATGTCTCTCGACGGCATACTCTTTCCCCACAGACTATCAGTCTTTTCCGAACCCATTTTCAGCGAACCACGCTTGATGAGCACCATGCCGTAAGGCGATGGCTCAGCAAAATTAGTACCGCCTACACCAGTCACTTCGCCACCATTGGCAGCACTGCCTTTCTTCGACGAAAAACAGCTTGCCATGCTCAATGCTACAGCAGCTATAACTATAAATCCAAATACTTTTTTCATTGTATATTCAACTTTTAACTTTTAACTCTTAACTTTTAACTCTCCCGAAGGGAGTACTACAGCCATCTCACACTCTTATGGGCATTTCTGCCCTTCTTGAAGAGGTCTAGGTCAACCTGGTAGCTCAGTACCAGTTCGTGCGAACCGTTTGCCGCACCTATCCCCGATGTGTACAGCTGGTAGGAGTAGCCTAGGCAAATGCCGTGGAAACTGCCACCTATGAGGAATGTGGTTGACACCGTCGGACTGTAACCCACGCCGGCATACAGTCTCTTTCCGTCGTAATCGATGCAGAATTTACACTGGACATCCTCACGCCACGACTGTAAATCGGTTTGCACCAGGAAAGAAGGTGCCAATGAAAATAACGTATTTTTTAGTTTAATATTGCATCCACCCATCAAATAATACACGCGATCCACCTTCACTTCGTTCTTTTCACCCAGCAGAATGGTCGGAGCCAGCAGGTGTTGTCCCGACAATCCGAGGAAATATCTCGGGTGATAGAAGTACAGTCCGGCACCCATGTCAAACTTATTGCCTGTCACCGTCGAAGTAGGGAAGGCAGGGTCGTTCTGGTCAATCAGTTCCACACCCGACGGATTGATGCTCTCGCTCAGCATAGCTCCCTGCACTCCCACTGCAAGTCGGCTTTTCTTGCCCAACTTGAAGTTGAATGCATATTGCAGTCCCAGACGTGTAGTCGAGAACATACCAATCTTATCGTTCATGAAACTCAGTCCCGCTCCGTGCCTTGGTGTCAGGAAATAGATAGGGCAGTCGGCAGCCACGAACATCGTAGCCGGTGCTCCTTTGTATCCCACCATCTGCAGTGAGTAGGTAGCGGCTACGTTCAGCAGTCCGTCCGTTCCTGCCACACCAGGGTTATAAAACGACTTCAGGGTCGTGTAGTCCGAAAACTGCACGTCCCACTGAGCCTTCATCGTCCCCGTACACAGGATGAAAACTGCGAGTATAGTCCATAGTCTTATGCGCATACATAAGTAAGAACTGAAAAATCCCGAATTTATTGTGTCGAAGCCGATGGAATGTATAAAATAGTAGGGTTATTCCACTACGGGTACTTCAATCTGCGAACCGTAACGGTGGTACTCGTTGGCGATGGACTGCTCCTTGATGTAGTGCGTCAATTCGATGCGTCCGTCGCGCACTGGAAGAGCCTGAGCGATGTACTTGTCGCAGTTGGCTGCTGCCTGGAATACAACATCGGGCACTTCTGCCGAAATGGTGCGGACACGTTCATATCGCTTGATGCTCTCGCAGAAGGCTGCCAGATTCTCCTTTGTGGTCTTTGTACCCTGTACACGAGCCGTGTCGAGCAGTGAATTACCGTCATCGGCAGATATGGTGAGAGGTGTACCGACGGTCTTGGCTGCAAGACATACCATCTCCACTTGTTCTTTGGTCTCGTCACCGAAGAGGCGTAATACCATACCTCCGGCAAGTGGCAGATAACGGAACACGTTCTGTTCACCACGAATCTTCGGTTGTATATTACGTGCATGACGGAATTCCTTCTCGTACCATTCGGCATACGATGTGTGGTAGTCGGTATTGCTGCCTGTTTTGTCGGTAATCGTCATGAACTGAGCCACGTAGTTCGGACCTCCAGCCTTCAGTCCGGGACCGAATGCCGAGAGTTTCATGCCTCCGAATGGTTGACGGTTGACGATGGCACCTGTGATGCCTCGGTTGATGTAGAGGTTACCTGCCATAATGTGGTTCTTCCAGTAACACTGTTCCTGTTCGTCGAGCGACTGCAGACCTGATGTCAGTCCGTAGTCCAGACCGTTGACGAGTGCGACAGCCTCCTCCAGTGTGTCGTATGGAGCTACGGCAAGAAGTGGTGCGAAAAGTTCTGTTCTGAAAGTGAACGACTCCGGTTTTACATCCACTTTGACGGTAGGACGCATGATGTAGTGCTTCTCATCTGTAAACTCTGGAGCGATGAGCCAGCGTTCACCCGGTTCGAGTTTGAAGGCCTGTTCCAGTTTTTCGTTTCTGTTTGTTATCATCGGACCCACGATATTGCCGGCATTCCATACACCGCCCACCTTGAGCGAGGAAGCACAGTCTTTGAGTTTCTCGAAAAACTCCGGATGGTTATATACTGAACGTTCAACGAGCAGGAGTGAGCATGCTGAACACTTCTGTCCGGCATTGCCGAAAGCAGAGCGGCAGGCATTCATGATGGCATGGTCGCGGTCACTCTTGGCAGATATAATCATCACGTTCTTACCACCTGTCTCAGCCGACAACGGCTTACGTGGATTGGCATGTGCGATAGCTTGTGCTGTCTCAGTACCACCCGTAAGAATGATATGCTTGATGATGGGTGACGAGGTGAGCAGAGGTGTTGCTTCACGGTCACTGATGATGACTTGCAGGGCTTCCTTTGGTACACCTGCCTCCCAGAATGCTTTGGCGAAGAGCCATGCTACCGGTGCAGCTACGGTTGCTGGTTTTAGGATACATGTATTACCGGATGCCAGTGCTGCTACCACACCTCCACAAGGGATGGCACATGGGAAGTTCCAAGGTGATAGTACGAGCACCGTACCCTTGCCTTTCATCTCGATATCGGGCAGTGCTGCGAACTTCTTCATCGTAGTGGTGTAGAACCGGCAGTAGTCGATAGCTTCCGATACTTCAACGTCTGCTTCCTCTATGGTCTTGCCCGTAATGGCACACATTGAACCGTTCAGGTCGCCACGCATTTGACCGAGAATATTGGCAGCACGATACATAATCTTATGACGCTCTTCGACGCTGGTCTCACGCCATTTTCCTGTATCCCTTTCAGCAATGTCCAATATCTGTTCCACCTGTTCCTTTCCTGCACGTGACATCTCACATACCAGCACATCGCCTGATTGTGAACGGTCGTAGTACTTGACACGGTCCTCGTTGAATACCAGTTTGTCGCCCACTTGGGTAGGCAGTACATCCCCTGGTTTCCAATCGCCCCATTCGGCTTTTGTTGTTGCAGGACTGCCGTTGCTCTTCCACTTTGCAAAAATCTTCTCCACCCATTGCTGGTTGCAGAAACGGTCGAAGTCGGTGTCCGGCTCGTTCAGCATCTCGTCCCTTGGTTCCTGTCCTGCGTAAGGCAGATTGCGATCCTGTGTGCGGGTCGGAGTATGGTTCAGGTTGTCCTTCATGTTGTATGCAGCGATGAACTGCTCCTGCAGAGCCTTCCATTCCTTCGTGTCGGGTTTGAGTGAGAAACTATGAGTGAGGAAGTTGTCGGGAGCTGTGTTTTCGTCCATGCGGCGCACTAGGTAAGAGATGGCATTTAGGAAATGTTCTTTCTTTACTACAGGGGTGTACAGTATGACGTGGTTACCCAGTTTCTTCTGTGCTCTCCACACATGGTTTGCCATACCTTCGAGCATCTCGAAACAGAAGCAGTCCTTCGGTGTCTGATACATCTCACTGAGCAGGTAAGCGTATGATATGGTGAAGAGGTTGTGCGAAGCCATACCGATATGCAGTACACGTGCATTTTCGGGTTTCAGTCCGCGTTCGATGATATGCAGATAGTTGGCATCTACCTCCGTCTTGTTCGGTCGCACCGGATTAGGCCATCCTCGCAGGTCGCTGACGATATTTTCCATGTCCAGGTTACAACCCTTCACGATACGCATCTTGATTGGTGAACCGCCTTCTTCCACACGTTTTCGGGCAAATTCCAGAAGTTCGCTTTGGAATCCCTCGGCATCAGGCAGGTATGCCTGTACCACGATACCGGCTTCGTAGTTTTTGAACTGAGGCAGCGAAAGGACATCCTTGAACAGCTTCATGGTCAGGTGGGCATCCTTGTACTCCTCCATGTCGAGGTTGATGAACTTAGGCTTCGTCACACCGTTGACATCCGTATACGGGTAGTCGATAGCTGTCTGGTAGAGTTCCGACATTCGGCGAATCAGTTCCGGGAAACACTCCTTGTAGTTCAAGGCATGTGTCTGTGCGTAGATACCCGAAATCTTAACGGATATATAGTTGATATCCGGTTCCTTCAGAGCCTCAAGGTACGACTGATAGCGCTTGTCTGCTTCACCGTCGCCAAGCACCACCTCACCCAGCAGGTTTACGTTCTGCCCTATGTTCTGTTGGAAACGTGTAGCCAGATGTGTTGTCAGACTCGGACGTGCAGCATCGATGATGACACGACTGGTGTCGCGACGCAGACGCCACTTGATGATAGGCACAGCTGCCCAGTTGAAGAGTGGCAGGTATGCAAACTTCTGATACATCCAGAAGAGTCCGTGATCCGAACTGCTGAGGAACTTTGGAATTCCGTACTGGTCGATAAGTTCCTTTACACGTACGGCCAGTTTCTGGCGGTCACGAATTTGACTGGTTTCATCGAGCATTCGCACGATAAACTTCTTGTCACTTGGTGTGGTCACCATCGTGCCGTACATGTGCTGTTCGCTCTTCTCCAGCTTTGTAAGTCCGGAATAACTCTCATCGTAAAGCTTGCGCATCCAGGAGAAAACCTCCTCGATAGTCGGTAATTGCTGTGCCTTCATAATAGTAGTTGTTTTTCAATTGGAATTATGATGCAAAGATACGAGTAAGCGAATACAGAACAAAATAATTTTTTTTATTTTTTATGTTGAGCGCAAGTATCTTGCACAAGTGAAGCGAAGTGAAGGGGTGGACAATGCCACCCCTTCTTCAGATTCTTTTTCTTTTTTTCTAGGTTCTAGAAATCTCCATCATTGTTTTGAATCTGTGAGTTAGAATCCGCCACCGAAGTTTCCGTTACCACCACCTTGGCGTCCGCCACCGTTTCTGCCACCGTTTCTGCCACGCTGACCCATTCCGCGTTGT
The DNA here is from genome assembly GCA_902774005.1 of uncultured Bacteroidales bacterium. Classification (GTDB taxonomy): domain Bacteria; phylum Bacteroidota; class Bacteroidia; order Bacteroidales; family Bacteroidaceae; genus Minthosoma. The sequence goes on from CACYGK010000002.1 coordinate 22,679, forward strand.
GGAACGAATACCTGAGCTGCCTGTGCCGGGGTAAGGATTTCAAGGAATTTTGGATAATATTCTTTATCAACCTTCAGTTGTGCTTCTTGAGCAGCAAAGTGCTTCTGCACGAGTTCGCCTGCCTGTTCGTCGGTGAGTTTCTGCATGTCAATGCTCTCCTGTTCGTTCTCACCCTTAGGGTTAGCTGCGTTCTGACGTGCCATCTGATAGTCCATGAAGAGTACTTTGAAAGCTGAACTCTTCTCTTCGGAGAGGTTCATCTGCTGTGCCAGACGGTCGGCATAGCGTTGAATCATCTCAGCACGGTCGAAGCGCTGACGTCGGTTGTTACCATCCTGTGCCGAGGCACTGAAACTTACTAAGCAGAGCATTGCTACTGCAATAAAAAATCTTGTTTTCATACGTTTACCTTATTATTAACATTTTGTAAATGGCTTACGTTGAATATGACTGCTGCAAGAATGAAAAAGTTTAATAAGGCATTATGTTAAAATGAGTTAACCCTGCATTATATGGGGTCAACATCGAAGAAGAGGTTCATGTTCTTGCACATAGGCAGGGACATGATCTGTTGTTTTACATGGAGAAGTGCCTGACGCACTTTGTCGGTAGAAAGTGTAGGTTCCACTTTCAGGATTATTTTGCGGATATGGAGCGACTGGATGCGACCTACAGGCGGACAGTCGGGACCGAGGATGCGGTCGCCGAATACCTTTCTGAGGCGGTCTGCCATATCGATAGCTACGTGTTCGAGCAGGTCACCGTCACGATGTCGCAGATAGATGTAAATGAGCCTTTGGAATGGCGGATATTTGAAGTCCCGTCGTTCGGTCATCTGTTGGTAGAACATGCCCCAGTAGTCGTTCTGCGCTATCTGGCGCACTATGTCCGAGTCGGCATGTTTGGTCTGGAGAATGACTTCACCGGCTTCATGTTTTCTGCCGGCACGACCGGCTACTTGCGACAGGGTCTGGAAACTGCGTTCGTAACTGCGGAAATCGGGTTGGTTGAGCATGGTGTCGGCATTGAGTACTCCTACAACGCTGACATCGGAGAAGTCGAGTCCTTTGGTCACCATCTGTGTGCCAATCAGAATATCGGCTTGGTGGGCTGAGAAGTCGTTGATTATCTGTTCGAACTGACTGCGGGTCTTGGCTGTGTCGAGATCCATGCGCAGGGTCTTGGCGTCAGGAAAGATTTCGTGTATCTGGTCTTCCACCTTCTCCGTACCCAGTCCGACGTCGGCGAACTTCTTCTCTTCGCAACAGGGACACTGTTCGGGCATACGAGTGGTGTAGCCGCAGTAATGGCAGGTGAGCAGTTGACGACGTTTGTGGTAGGTCAGACTGACATCGCAATGAGGACAGCGGGGCACCCATCCGCACTGTTTGCATTCCATGAATGAGGAGTAGCCTCGGCGGTTCTGGAAAAGTATGACCTGCTGATTGCGGTCGAGAGCATTGTGCATGGCTTCGAGGAGTCTGGAGGAGAAGGCACCGACAGCCATCTTCTTCCGTTTCTCTTCCTTCATATCAACTATGGTGACGGTGGGCAGTTGGAGTCCGAGGTAACGCTGTGTGAGTTCGACATAGCCGTAGCGTCCTTTCTTTGCGAGGTGGTAGGTCTCGAACGAGGGTGTGGCTGTGCCGAGAAGGGTCTTGGCTCCGTACATCTTTGCCAGCATCATGGCTACGTTACGTGCATGATAGCGTGGGGCAGGTTCCTGTTGCTTGTAACTGGCATCGTGCTCTTCATCGACGATGATGAGTCCGAGGTCGCGGAAGGGTAGGAAGATGCTGGAGCGCACACCCAGGATGAGCTGGTAGGGATGATCGGAGATTTGTCGCTGATACACCTCTTCACGCACTTTCTCAGTGAACTTGGAGTGATATACTCCCATGCTGTCACCGAAGACGGTACGCAGGCGTTCGGTAATCTGTGTGGTGAGTGCGATTTCCGGTAGGAGATAGAGCACCTGACGTCCTTCGGAGATATACTTATAGATAAGGTGCATGTATATCTCGGTCTTTCCGCTGGAGGTCACTCCGTGGAGCAGCGTGATGTCCTTAGTCCCGAATTCATGGCATATCTGCTCGTATGCAGTACGTTGTGCCTCACTCAGCCCCTTGCGTTCGAGCTGGTCGTTTATCTCACGCAGCATACTGCCCGAATCCTCGTCGAATTGGTATTTTCTGCCCAGCGGACGTTTCATGCCTCCCGGCAGTGCAGCCTTGAGCACGTCGCCCAGAGGACACATGTAGTAGTCGGCTATCCACTGCCACAGTCGGAACTGCTGTTCGCTCACTGTGGGTTGGAGGTCGATGAGTTCGCGGATATCCTTCACTTCCACTCCTTCGGGGCGTCGGTTGTGCAGACACAACACAACCCCTACGTAAGTCTTGTTCTTACCCAGGGGTACAACAACCCGACAGCCTCGCATAAGCTGTCCCTGCATCTCATGTGGAACGGAATATGTGAAGCTGTCGAATGGTACGGGAAGTAATATATCAGCGTACTGTCCCAATTAGAAGAGATATGTCAGAGAAATCTGATTTGTCTTGTTCTTTAAGCTTCCGTATTTCGAGTCGATAGATTTCGAACATGGGATGTTATAGGTATAGCCTAAGCGGACGTGACCGAGTACGGTGAAACCGACACCTACGTTCCAGTAGAAGTCGAAGTTTCTTGCCTTAAAACTCTCCGTCATGTATTCGAGTCTGAAGTCACCATTGCTGACATTGAATGAGAACTGAGGACCTGTAGCGAAGTAGAGACTTGCCACTTCATCAACTCCAAATGTATATTTGATGTTGATAGGAACAGATATGTACATCAGTTTGTCGTGACTGAAAGTGCCGTCGCCGTTGTCGGTCTTGAAGTTACGCTGGTCGTAGAGGACTGATGCGTCAAAACCGAGACCTACGAGTGGAACCTTCACGTCGGTGGTGACACCTGCAAAGAAACCTGCCTGATGTTTGTAGTTGAAATTTGCCAATCCGTCGGAGAAGCTCAATGAACTGAGGTTAAGACCGGCTTTGATACCGAAACGAATCTGTGCGTCAGCACTTGGAGTTGCTGTGAACAGTGCAGCTGCAAGAGCTACTACTGCAAGAAGATGTCTTTTCATACGTATTTAATATGTTAAAAATAAAATTTGCCATGCAAAGGAATATAATTTCCCCGACATGGCAAAATGATTATTAACTTTTTTTTACTTATACACCGCTGAAACTGCTGAAACCTCCATCTACAGGTATGATTGTGCCTGTAACGAAACTGGCTTCGTCACTTGCCAGGAACCGTACGATTCCGTTCAGTTCGGAGATGTCACCGAAACGCCCCATCGGTGTTTTGTTCAGCACCTTATGACTGCGTTCTGTCAGACTGCCATCCTCGTTGAGCAGGGCTTTGCGGTTCTGTTCGCCGATGAAGAATCCGGGTGCGATGGCATTGACACGAATCTTATCGCCGTACTTACGTGCGAAGTCCTGTGCCAACCACTTGGTCAGGGCGTTCACTCCTTCCTTGGCTATGCTGTAACCCATGACGCGACTCAGTGCGTCGTAGGCTGCCATACTGCTCACGTTGATGATGCTTCCGCTCTTCTGCTCTGCCATGATTTTTCCGAACGACAGACATGGATAGACCGTACCCCAGAGATTGAGGTCAACTACTTTCTTCAGTGCGTCCATGTCGCAATCGAACACGTTCATGTCGTCCATGATGTTCGCACCAGCCACGTTGCCTCCGGCTGCGTTTACGAGGATGTCAACCCTGCCGAACTGATTCTTCACTTTGGCGGTCAGTTCGGTTATGGCATCGTGGTCGAGCATGTTGCATGCAAAACCGGTAACGCTCGTACCGTTGGCATCTGCCACAGGCTGCAGTTTTGCCATTGCCTTATCTACAGTCTCCTGACGAGAACCTACTATCACTACTGTGGCACCAGCCTCCAGGAGTCCCTGGCTTACGTTACTGCCCAAAACACCGGTTCCACCGGTCACTACTGCTATTTTATTCTTTAACATATGCGGCTCCTTTTTTATTTGTTGTTCATCATATATTTTACTGCTGCCATTACACCATCCATCTGGAGGAGTCCCATCATGCGACCGTGGAATGAGTAACCTGCATTATAACCCTTGTCTGCGTCGCCGAGAGTGCAACGACCATGGTCGACACGCATCGGCAGGTCTGGATTCTGTTCTTCGAAAATCTTAACTACCTCAATCAGGTTAGCGCGACCCTTCAGGTGGTCTGCCTCGATGAAATCGCCGTTTTCCATTACGTCGGTCGAACGGAGATGTACGAAGTGGGTACGTTTTGCATACTTGCGAGCCAGAGCTGGCACATCGTTCTGACGACCCGCAGAGAGCGACCCGCAGCAGAAAGTCAGTCCGTTGTGTTTGTTTGGTACGGCATTGAGGAACCACTCGATGTCGCTGTCGCAGGTGACTACACGTGGCAGTCCGAGCAGAGGCATTGGTGGGTCGTCGGGGTGTACACACATATTCATATCGTACTCATCGCATGTAGGCATGATGGCTTCGAGGAAGTATTTCCAGTTTTCGCGCAGTTTGTCAGCATCGATTCCATCGTAGAGTTTCAAGAGGTTGCGGAACAGTACCACAGGCTGTTTATCCTCTTCTGTGATATTTCCGTTGACGAAACCCTGAGTCTTGACGATGATAGTATCGACCAGTGCATCGTCGTCGGCTGGTGTCATGGTCTTTGCCATTTCAGCTGCAGCAGCCAGTTCATCAGCTGTATAGTCAGCTTCGCAACCTTCACGTTTCAGGATGTACTTGTCGAAATAGACGAACTTCACCTTGTTGAAGAAGAGGCTTGTTGAACCATCTGCCCAAGGGTGATCGAGTTCGGTGCGTGCCCAGTCGAGTACCGGCATGAAGTTGTAACATACGGTATGGATGCCGCATTTGCTGAGGTTTGCCAGACTCACCTTGTAGTTCTCGATGAGGCGGTCGCGGTCTTTGCCGCCGTATTTGATTGCCTCGCATACGGGCAGACTCTCAACTACCGACCACCGGAGTCCGGCAGCTTCGATATAATTCTTAAGGTCCATAATGGTCTCTACTGTCCAGATGTCACCGTTCTTTACGTCGTGCAAGGCGGTTACGATGCCCTCCACACCTATCTGACGCAACATCTGCAGGGTGATTTTGTCGTTCTTTCCGAACCAACGCCATGTTTTCTCCATAGGTTAGAAATATGATAGATTTGTTAATGATTATTTGACGGCAAAGGTACGAAACAAATTCTGATTTCATGTTCATAATTTGTAACAAAAAAGGTGCAAAATCATACCAATATGCAAAAGAAGAGGTAACAGAGACGGATTTATCGGATGATTTCGTATCTTTGCGGCGAAAATGATAAGCTATACGGAATCATGGTGAATTACATCTATAGTCACAGGGATAAGGTACGCGACTACGAGTGCGACGTACAAGGCATTGTGAACAATGCTAACTATCAACATTATCTGGAGCATGCAAGACACGAGTTCCTGCTGTCTCACGGAGTAAGTTTTATGGATCTGCACAATCGCGGTACGGATGCTGTGGTGGCTCGTATCACGATGCAGTTCAAGACTCCGCTTCGCAGTCGTGACGAGTATGATGTGAAGATATGGGTGAAGAAGGAAGGACTGAAATGGGTGTTCATGCAGGACATCTTCCGTGTAGAAGACGATAAACTCTGTGTGAGGGCTCAGGTTGATACGGTGTGTCTGATAAACGGCAGACTGGGTGACAGCGAAGAACTGAACGAGATTTTTCTACCGTTAATTGGTCAATGATATCCTATACGCTATTGCGCTGACGCAGATGCGTGGCATCGGACCGTCTACGGCGCGCAGGATGTGTTCCCAGGCAGGGGACGCAAGGGTGGTGATGGAGAATCACAACCGACTGAGGGATATACTGCCCGATGCCAGCGACCAACTGGTGGCTCTGATGGCAGATACTTCAGAGGCGATGGAGAAGGCAAAGCGGGAAATGGAGTTTATGGAGGGGAAGAGGGTGAAGTGCCTGACATTTCAGGACGATGATTACCCGCAGCGATTACTGGAATGTGACGATGCTCCCCTGGTTCTGTATTTCTGTGGAAATGCCGATCTCAACGCAAGTAAGGTGATAAGCATGGTTGGTACACGTCGTTGTACGCCTTACGGCAGGGATATGTGTCGCCGTCTGGTGGAGGAGATGAAGGAACTGATGCCCGACGTACTGATAGTAAGCGGACTGGCTTACGGCATAGATGTATGTTGCCATAGGGAGTCGCTGAGAATGGGACTGCCCACGGTGGGGGTGTTGGCTCACGGACTGGATATGCTTTACCCGAGGACGCACCGTGAAACTGCCGTTGAAATGGTGAAAAACGGAGGTCTGCTGACTGAATACCCGTCACAGACGAAGATGGACAAGGGACTGTTTGTGCAGAGAAACCGCATCGTTGCCGGTCTGTGCGATGCAACGATTGTGGTGGAGAGTGCCGAGAAGGGTGGTTCGCTCATCACTGCTAACCTGGCTCATGGCTACGAGCGTGAGGTATTGGCTGTACCGGGAAGAGTTACAGACGATATGAGCAAGGGATGTAACCGTATAATTCAGAACGACCTGGCTCACGCGATAAGAAATGCCGAGGATATGGCACGACTTATGGGGTGGAATACAGAACTGAAGAAAGAAGCGAAGCAGGGCGAACTGTTCGTGCAACTGACATCCGCACAACAGAAGGTGGTGGACTGCATGAGGGGACAGGCACCGATGATGACGAATCAGATTGTGACGGCAACCGGATTGCCATTCAGCGAAGTGAGTATCGTACTCTTCGAACTGGAGAATATGCGACTCGTAGAGTTTGCAGGAGGAGGAAGATATTTGTTGAGAGTTTAGAGTTGATAGTAAACTAAAAAGATAATTATTAAATAAATGTAATTTTTTTTGCAGTTAGCGCAGTTACTCGTAACTTCGCGCCGAAAATGAATATATTAGGATTTGGACTGAAAGTTTTCAACTTATTTAATAACAAAAACAATTAAGAAAATGAAGAAATTTATGATGATGGCAGCAGTAGTTCTGACTGCCATAGCATTCACTGCTTGTAACGGTGGTGGAAAAGCAGATTTGAAGACAGACGTTGACTCTTTGGCATACGAACTCGGTGTGGCTCAGTCAGCAGGTCTGAAGCAGTACATGTCTATGCAGCTCGGTGTTGATTCTGCTTACCTCGATGAGTTCATCAAAGGTATGAAGCAGGGTGCACTGAACGAGTCAAGCCCAAAGAAGGATGCTTTCATGAAGGGTATGGAAGTGGGTAAGCAGATTCAGCAGATGTGCAAGGGTCTGAGCAACGAAGTATATGACGGCGACTCTACACAGACTGTAAATGTAAACAACCTGCTCGCTGGTTTCATCGCTGGTCTTAAGGGTACAGCTACTCAGACTCCTGAGGAGGCTATGACTTCGTTCAACAGCCGCATCGAACCAATCCAGACAGCAAACCTCGAGAAGAAGTATGGCGACAACAAGGCTGAAGGTGAGAAGTTCCTCGCTGAAAATGCTAAGAAGGAAGGTGTACAGGTTACAAAGTCTGGTCTGCAGTATAAAGTTATCGTAGCTGGCGACGGACAGGTTCCATCTGATACTGCAAAGGTAAAGGTACTCTATGAAGGTAAACTGCTTGACGGAACAGTATTCGACAGCACAGCTAACCGCGACAACGAACCATTCGTTATCGATATGAAAGCTCCACGAGTAATCGAAGGATGGGTTGAGGCTCTGAAGATGATGCCTGCAGGTTCGAAGTGGGAAGTTTATATTCCGCAGGAGCTGGGTTACGGTTCACGTAACATGGGTCAGATCAAGCCTTTCTCTACTCTTATCTTCACTATCGAAGTTCTGAAATAATAGAAAGACATGAAGTTAGCAATCATAGTAACAGCACTTGCAATGTCAAGTGCTGTTTTTGCACAGACAAGTGCAAAGGACAGCATCGCAGCATTTAAGGCTGCACAGAAAGAAGCAAAGGCTCTGAAGGCTGCTCAGCTGAAAGCTTTCAAGCAGAAGCAGAAGGAAGATCTGGCTGCATTCATCAAGGCTCAGGAGCAGGGTGCAGGTGCCGAGTACGTATTGCCTGCAGTAGAGATGAAGAACGCAGGCGACAGCCTGGCTCACATCTATGGTATTGCTCAGAGCAGCGGACTGATGAACTACATGATTTCACAGCTTGGTGTTGATACTGCATACATCAGCAAGTTCTGCGAAGGAGTGATGGACCGTGCAAAGGCGGACCCCAAGGACAAGGCTCAGTTCGCATACACCGCAGGTGGTCAGATCGGAGGTCAGATACTGAATATGGCTACTAAATTCTCACAGGATTATTATTCAGCCGACCCCGACATGACTATCGACCCCAGCATCGTGGCTCACGGACTGCTCGAAGGACTTCTCGGCAAGAATACCATACCCGTAAGCGAAGCTTCACAGGAGTTCAAGAAGAAGATAGAAGAACGTCAGGCAGAGAACAAAGAACGTCTCTACGGTGCTAACCGCAAGGCAGGTGAGGACTTCCTGGCAGAAAACAAGACAAAGGAAGGAGTACACGTCACGAAATCAGGTCTGCAGTACAAGGTGCTGACTATGGGTTCGGGTGATATGCCTAGAGTTATAGACAAGGTGAAAGTAAACTACGAAGGTACATTGATCGACGGAACAGTCTTCGACAGCAGCATCAAGCGCGGTCAGCCGGCTACGTTCCAGGTAAACCAGGTAATCAAGGGATGGACCGAAGCCCTGAAGATGATGCCTGTAGGTTCGAAGTGGGAACTTTACATCCCACAGGAACTGGCATACGGCGATCGTGAGACAGGCAGTCAGATAAAGCCATACTCTGCCCTCATCTTCACAGTCGAACTGCTTGAGATAGTGAAATAGGAAACCATCAGAAAAATATAAAGCAGGAGACGTGAAAAATTCTCTCCCCTGCCGCTCTCAAATTCCAAGCGCTTAGAATTTAAGTTTCAAGCGCTTGGAATTTTATTTCTAAGCGCTTGGAATTTCAACGAGAAGGACGAGCCACAAAAAGAGCATTGGGATACAAGGAAAATGCGCCTTGCTTATCCTATCCGAAGAACAGGTATGCTATGAATATTGCTGCGAGGATGCCGGCAAAGTCGGCAAGGAGTCCGCAGGTGAGTGCGTGGCGTGTGTGACGTATGCTCACGCTACCGAAATAGACGGCGAGGATATAGAAGGTGGTGTCGGTGGAGCCTTGGAAGATGCATGCCAGGCGACCGGCAAAGGAGTCGGCTCCGTATTGTGTCATGCAATCGACCATCATGCCACGTGCTCCGGAACCGGAGAGGGGTTTCATGAGTGCTGTGGGCAGGGCCGGTACGAAGTCGGCATTCAGTCCGAGGGTTTCCATCAGCCAGTTGATGCCTCTGATTAGGATGTCCATACCTCCGCTGGCGCGGAATACGCCGATGGCTACGAGGATGGCTACGAGGTAGGGGATGACTCGGACGGCTGTGGTGAATCCGTCTTTGGCTCCCTCGACGAAGGCATCATATACGTTGATGCGTTTGCGCATGCCGGCTATGATGAAGCTGAGGATGATGGCAAAGAGGATGACGTTGGCTGCTACGGTGCTGACTGTATCCATCGTTTCCTTGGGCATCTGTGAGAGTCCCCAGATGATGGCTGCCACGAAGAGGCACATGCCTCCGAGGGTGGTGAGCAGTACGGGATGGAGCAGGTTGATGCGCTGGTAGAGTGACACGGTGATGATGCCCACAAGTGTGGCTACGAAGGTGGCCAGCAGTATGGGGATGAAGATGTCGGTAGGTTGTGCTGCGCCGAGTTGTGCCCTATAGACCATGATGCTGACGGGTATGATGGTCAGTCCGGAGGTGTTGAGCACGAGGAACATGATCATGGGATTGGTAGCCGTGTCTTTCTTGGGATTAAGCGACTGCATTGACTCCATGGCTTTGAGTCCGAGCGGGGTGGCTGCATTGTCGAGTCCAAGCATGTTGGCGGCTATGTTCATGAAGATATGTCCGGTAGCCGGATGTCCCTTGGGGATGTCGGGGAAGAGGCGGGTGAACACAGGGGAGAGTACGCGGGAGAGTGCATTGACGGCACCACCCTGTTCGCCTATCTTCATTACGCCCATCCAGAGGGAGAGTACTCCGGTGAGTCCGAGTGATATCTCGAAGGCTGTCTTTGAGTTGTCGAACGTGGAGTTGATGATGTCGGCAAATACCGATGTGTTGCCGAATACGCAGCTCTGCACCAGGGCACAGACGGCTGCGAGAAGGAAGAAGGCTATCCAGATATAGTTTAATACCATTGGAATTGACGGGGCTTAGTATGGGTTTTGAGTTATCGGTTCAGTCGTTTTACTCCCTTCTGCATGATAACGCCATGATAGTCGGCAGGTACTTGCTGTCCGGCTGCATTGAAGAACGGTGCTGAACTGCTGAAACCGTCAGTATCTGCCGCAGGTTTGCTGATGGCAGTCGGGACGGTATCTACGTAGTCGTCGATGACGTCGGTAGAGGTTTCGCCCAGGTCGGTCATAAGGGATGCTATCTTCTCGGTAGAGAGTGGGGTGTTGTAGATACGGAAGTCGTCGATGTAACCTTTGAACAGCGGGTCGCTGATGAACTGACTGCGTCCGATATATGCCAGCGACGATGCTATGTCGGCAGGTGAGATGGTGAAGTCGGACTTGGTAGCCACGGGTTCGCCGTCGATGTAAAGTGTGACTGAGGTGTTGCCTTCCTCTGCCGGTGTGAATGTGAGAGCTATGTGCTTGAAGGTGTTGGTGGTAAGTTTTCCAGTTGAGAGTATCTGTTCGTCGCCTCCGTTCTTCATTACGAAACGCATCTCAGAACCGGTGGACGGTGTGAGGAACATGTAATGCTCGGTATCGTTGCCGAAGTCGAAGATGCGCTGCCAGTTGCTTCCTCCGCTCCAACGTACCCACATGGCGATGGTCATGGCCGTCTGATGGGTCAGAGCATATGGTATCTGAAGGTAGGAGTTCTGTGACGACAGGTTGAGACCGGCACTACCGGACTTATGGAATGTGGTTAGTGAGGAAAATTTTGCCTCAGGATAGGAGGAGGCGAAAAGCTGGTTTGCAGTCTGGTCGCCAAGGTCGCTGTCGAACTGAAGCTGGCAGAGCAGGGCTGTGTCGTCGATAGGTGCTGCATCGAGTACGAACGAGTCGGCACTGCGGTTTCCTGCATAATCGACCGACTTGACCTTGTACTGGTATGACTCGCCCGGAACGACGGTGTTGTCGATGAAGGATGTGCCGGAGATGTTACGTCCGATGGTATTCCATCCGTTGCCGTCGTTGCGCAGAACGATATATGTCAGAGGGTCGCTGTCGCTTGGAGCGGTCCAAGAGAGCTGGATGCTGCCTGGACGCTGGCGTGCCATGAGGTCAACAGGTGCCGAAGGTACACGGGTATCAGACTTGGAGTCGAGGGGCTGGAAGCGCCAGAGGTATTTCTTCAGGTTGCCTGCGGAGATGTTGTCGGCTGGCGGATTCTGAAGATTGACATTGGCGCCGGACGAAGACGAACTGCAATAGAGGTATTTGTTCGAGAGACGACTGATGATGTAGAAATATCCGTCTTTGGCGTATTTCACATACCACTGCTCGTTCTTGCCGTGTCCGGCATTGTAACCGATGACTCCGGCTCCGGCGTTGAGGTTGTTGTTCAGTACGTTGAGATGGTATTCAGCCGACGTGTTGTTGTTGTCGATGAACCAATAGGATACGTCGCCGCTTACTCCCTCTCCGTAGGAGATATAGTCTTTGCCTTCTGCATCTTTCTTCCTTTCTCCCTTGAAGTCGACATAGACAGGGTTGACTTTCCACTGCTGGCTGGTACCGCTTGTCTTACGTGTGACACTCGTCACGTTGCTGGTTGTGTTGCAGGTGAGCATCTTATTGCTGTAGGCATTGACAATCTGGTATGTTCCGTCGATTACAGCTGGTGGAACATCCTCGCCCCAGTTGACTTCGAAGAGACGTTCGGCGTTGATCTGTCCGAACTGATATCCACCGGTCCATCCCGGTACATTATATATAAATGAACGTGTAGGTCCATAGCCGTTGAAGTATACATCCCTTGTAGTTGATACGTACTGGAAGGTTGCGGCTGCTGCCTGACGCTCGCTACTGCCGAAGTAACCGTGTACCTCACCTGTCTTCTCGTTGCGATAGACGGCTGCATTGGTCCATGTGTCGCGGCTCTCGCCATAACCGATGCGCACACCCTCGTTGCTGTCGTCGCAGAACTGTCCGCGTGCCCTTGAGTCGAAACCCCACCAGATGCCGTTCTGCATGCCGTAGTTCACACCTACGATGGCTTCGCCTACGTTGTGGAGTTCGTCGGCTGCTGCTTGCTTGCCTGCTGCACGTACCGTAGTGAAGAAGTTGGCATAGTTGTCGAACGAACCAGCCAGCTGGTGTGTGTTTCCTTCGTCGAGATAATCGGCAAGGTATTCGTACCACGGGAGAGCGCGGTCGTCATTGAGGGTATTGCCACCGCAGACGCGTATTCCGTCGAAGTACGTGTCGGCTTTGATGAGTTGTGCGATGGAAAGGAAATCAGCCATAGCCTGAGTTTCGCTCGTAGCCTGTTGCCATACGAAGTCGGGTTCGTTGAACGGGGAGATGCTGACTACTTCAAGTCCCTGCTCCCTGACAAATGCAACGCTGGCTTTGATGAGTTTGTACCACTCTCGCGGTTTGCCCTGGTAGTTGTTACGACCGGTGTAGTCGGTAATTTTCTTTCCTCCTGATTCGGGATAATTACCGTTTTCGTCAACCTTGTAGAACAGAGCCTCGTGGTCGCAGTTGATATTGGTCTTCGTGGTACCTGTAGAGAGAATCAGCTCGCAACGCCATTTCAGTTTTTTCTTCTGACGCTCGGTGAGCGAGTAGGTGCCATCGCCGTTGTCGATTACGGGGTCGACCGGCTGGAACGATACACGACCTGTGGCGAAGTTGTCTTTACTGATGTGGGCTATGCCTGATTTGACGTTGTAGTCCCAATCCCAAGCTGCGTCCATACCCCAGTTTACCTTGTATTCCTCACCGACGGCATCTATATCGAAGGGTACGACGCTGTTGGGTGATTTCATGGCTGTCATGAAGTCGGCAGCGGTCTGGGCATTACCTGTGAAGTGGAATGCGGAACCGAATATTACAAGTGCTAAAAAGCGAGACGTTGACTGTTTCATAGTATGTCAGGTTTTAGAGTTATTATTAATTCTGTTGCGTTTGGGTCCGCCTTCTGCTCCGTATGATATACCAGCAGAAACAGAAGAGCAGAATGAGTCCGACACCAGTGGCTATGAACACCTGTGAGCTGATTTGGTTGTAGCCATAAAATACGTCGCTCTCCGGACATACAATTGCTACGCTCCATCCCGTATTACCCAGAGGTTTATAGAAGGTATAGACGGTTTCACCGCTCTTTTTATAGGTTGCATATCCGCTGTCGCCGGCTATCATCGCGCGTCCTAGTTTCAGTCGTGTATTGAGGTCGATTCCGCTATCGTCGAAGATGGTCTCGTAGAATATACGGGTCGAATCGGGGTGCACGATGAATCGTCCGCTTGTGTCAATCATCACACTGTAGGAGTTGGGGTAGGGCTTCATGGCGGATATTTGCTTTGACAGCCACTCCAGCGAGATGTCGATTGAGAACACACCGATGAACTTGTTCTGCTTGTCGTACATCGGAGAGCAATAGGATGTGATGATATCCGGTACTTCGATTCCACCGGTGTCTATCTCACGGAAGGGGTCAATCCAATAAGCCTTGCCCAGCTGTTTGGGTTTCTTGTACCACTCCTGTTCGTAGTAGTCGTAACGTTCCGTACCTTCCTGCTCGGTGAGTATGGTGTCACCCTCATTGTAGGAATAAGCCGAGAACCATTTCTCGGTCTTGGAGAAGAAATAGGGTTCGAAAGCAATGGAACAACCGAGAGCATTGGGATTGTTTTTCAGTATCTCCTTGCTGTAAGTGAACATGTGGTCGGGCGAATCGAGGTGTCGCAGAACCAACCATTTCATGTTTTTTTCAGCCGTAACAACCTCGTCGAGTATATTCTCCACTCTGAGAACCGTGTTGTCAAGTGTCTGCTCAGCCCTGTCGGTTGCCTCTTCCAGTATGGCAGCCTTTGAGGAGAAGTAGAAATATGACAACGCAGCGATTCCGGCGACTACGATGAGTAGCACCACTCCGATACTGAGTGATATCGGAAAACGACGGCGGGTGTTATTCTGTTTGTCCATTTTTACATTTTCTTCATTGCCTGTTCGAGGTCGGCGATGATATCGTCTGCATTCTCGATACCGACTGAAAGGCGTACGAGGTCGGGAGCGATGCCTGCCTCACGGAGCTGTTCCTCAGAGAGCTGGCGGTGGGTATGACTAGCCGGATGGAGTACGCAGGTACGTGCATCGGCTACGTGAGTGACAATAGAGATGAAGTCGAGGTTGTCCATGAACTTGATTGCTTCTTCACGACTTCCGTTCAGTCCGAAGGCAATTACTCCACACGAACCGTTCGGCAGATATTTCTTGCCCAGTTCGTAATATTTGTCTGATGGCAGTCCGCAGTAGTGAATCCATCCTACCTTCTGATTCTTCTCCAACCACTCAGCTACCTTCTGTGCGTTCTCGCAATGCTGACGCATACGGAGGTGAAGGGTTTCGAGACCCAGATTCAGAAGGAATGAATTCTGTGGAGCTGGAATGCTTCCGAGGTCGCGCATCAGTTCTGTCACTACCTTTGTGGTGTATGCCATCTTACCGAAAGCCTTTGAGAATGTAAGTCCGTGGTACGACTCGTCGGGAGTGGTGAGACCCGGGAACTTGTCGGCATGAGCATCCCAGTCGAAGTTTCCGCTGTCAACCACACAACCTCCCACCTGAGTGGCATGTCCGTCCATATACTTGGTTGTAGAGTGGGTCACGATGTCGCATCCCCATTCTATCGGACGACAGTTGATTGGTGTGGCGAATGTGTTATCTACAATCAGAGGTACTCCGTGGCGGTGAGCCATCTTTGCGAATCTCTCTATGTCGAACACCTGACAGCCCGGGTTGCTGATGGTCTCGCCGAAGAAACACTTTGTGTTCGGACGGAACTCCTTCTCGATGCGTTCGTCGTCCCATTCGGGGTCAACGAAGGTGCATTCGATGCCCAGTTTCTTCATTGTGACACCAAACAGGTTGAATGTGCCGCCATAGATATTGTTCGAAGTGATGAAATGGTCGCCAGCCTCACATATATTGAATATGGCGTAGAAGTTGGCAGCCTGTCCGCTGCTTGTCAGTACGGCAGCCACACCGCCTTCGAGTGCAGCAATCTTCTTTGCTACTGCATCGTTGGTCGGGTTTGCCAGACGAGTGTAGAAATAGCCTTCGTCTTTCAGGTCGAAGAGACGAGCCATCTGGTCGCTCGTTTCGTATCTGAATGTAGTACTCTGATATATGGGGAGTTGCTGCGGCTCACCCTTCTTTGCTTTCCATCCGCCATGCACGCAGATTGTTTCCAAGTTCTTTTTCATTGTTTCTAGTTTACTGTTTACTGTTTACCGCTAACGGCTTAATTGTCAATTGTCAATTATCAATTGTCAATTACCGTAGGGAACAGTTGTTTTACGTATGATAATTTATTCAGTTTTGTTGTTTTTGTGGTTTCGTCTTTCTTGGTTACCTTTAAGTCGGTTGTGGTCCACAGCATCTCATCGATCTGGGCAGTAGGGTAGGCAGCTGACTTTCCGTCGGTAGTAAATACGACGAATGTAGGTTCTTCAACCTTTGCCTTCGATGAGTAGTCGGGGTGGATGTTTATGATGGCAGTAGAAGAGCCCTTGTCTCCCATCTGGTCGATAGTCCACCAATAGCCGCCCCATCCGTAACCCTGATTATTGTGGAACAGTCCTTCGCTGTTGTATCCATCGACTACATAGGTATGCACACCACTACTGTAGATGATGGGCCACCCCTTGTCGAGGTTGTCCTTTAGCAGTGCTGCCCATTCTTCGTCGGTGTACAGATTGCGGGGTCTCATCTGGATGTCTTCGCTATATCCGAAGTTGCTCTCCAATGCCGACTTTGCATAATACTCGCTAGAACCGGAGAAACCTGTGCTGTAGTCCATATATACAGCCACGCCGCAATGATATACAAACGTCGAAACAGCAACGGGATTGCTTTCCATATCCTCCCATCGGTAGTAGGTCTCACCGAAGTTCGCACTAAGCGTTTTTCCCTTATCTTTGGCGTCTGTCCACCGGTAGCTGTTCTTTCCGATGCCGTGAGCAGGCCACTGCCAGTAGTTCATCACCTGAGCCATAGCAATAGCGACGCAACCAGCCAGGGTTGTTTCTTTGTATTTTGAGTCTGTCGGACAGAGGTTGTTATATGGCGAACGCTGACTCCACTCTGTCTTTACCAGTGGGTCAACCTGTGCGATGGAACCGGTGCAGAATGCAAGATTCACAATGCACAACAACGCGAACGACTTCCAGTTTAACTTCATTTTGCTATAATCAAGAAATATTTCTTTTTGCCTTGCTGCACAAGCAGATACTTACCGTCGAGCAGGTCGGCTGTGGTTACCATCTGGTCGGCCTGATTCAGTTTTTCCTTGTTGAGGCTCACTCCGCCACCTTTTACGAGAGTCTTCATCTCACCCTTCGATGGGAATACCTGAGCAAGGTCAACACACAGGTCGATTGCTTTCACTCCTGCCTCGAAGTTGCTCTTGTCCACTTCGAACTGAGGTACACCTGCAAATACGTCGAGGAGGGTCTGTTCGTCAAGTTTCAGCAGACTTTCCTTTGTTGATTTTCCGAATAGGATATTGCTGGCTTCGATAGCCATATCGAGGTCTTCCTTAGAGTGTACCATCGTAGTTACCTCCTCAGCCAGTCGGCGCTGCAGTACACGGCGTCCGGGGTCGGTATCGTGTTCTGCGATGATAGCTTCAATCTCCTCTTTTTCGAGCGAAGTGAAAATCTTGATGTATCGCTTTGCGTCTTCGTCTGGTACGTTTAGCCAGAACTGATAGAACACATAAGGACTCGTATAGTTGCGGTCGAGCCAGATATTTCCGCTTTCAGTCTTGCCGAATTTCTTTCCGTCGCTCTTTGTCACCAGTGGACAAGTAAGGGCGAAGCACTCGTTTCCGTTCATGCGGCGGATAAGTTCCGAACCTGTAGTGATGTTTCCCCACTGGTCGGCACCACCCAACTGCAGTTTGCAGTTCTTGTGCTCGTTCAGATACAAGAAGTCGTAACCTTGCAGCAACTGGTAGGTGAACTCTGTGAAGGACAGACCGTCGCGAGCCTCTCCGTTCAGACGCTTCTGTACCGACTCCTTCGCCATCATATAGTTGACGGTGATGTGTTTACCGATGTCCCGAACGAAATCGAGGAACTTGAAGTCCTTCATCCAGTCGTAGTTGTTTACCAGTTCAGCATGGTTCGGGGCGTCGCTGTCGAAATCGAGGAAGCGTTCCAATTGCTTCTTTATGCATGCCACGTTATGGCGCAGAGTCTCCTCGTCGAGCAGGTTGCGCTCCTGACTCTTACCCGAAGGGTCGCCAATCATACCCGTCGCACCACCGATGAGTGCCAGGGGTTTGTGTCCGCAACGCTGGAAATGGCGCAGCATCATCACTCCGCACAAATGTCCGATATGCAGACTGTCAGCCGTAGGGTCAATACCCAGGTATGCTGTTACCTGCTCCTTGTTGAGCAATTCTTCCGTTCCAGGCATCATCTGATGAATCATGCCCCTCCAAGTCAATTCTTTTACAAAATCTTTCATCTTAATTCAATTTTCACGTAATATCCAATAATGGCGCAAAGTTAAGATATTAGGCTGACTTAAGGAAGAATTTTCTCATATTTAATGCAATATGGCTGGATATTTTTTCCGTTTCTCTTTTTTTACTCTTAACTTTGCCAAAAATAATCTAACAGACACTATGGCAAACGAAGAATTAATGCTTTTGCGCATCACTGGAGAAGACCGTCCCGGACTGACTGCCAGTGTAATGGGTATACTCTCGAAATATGACGTGAATATTCAGGACATCGGACAGGCAGACATTCACTCCACTCTTTCACTCGGCATCCTGATAAGGGTGAGTGATGAGAAATCGGGATTCGTGATGAAAGACCTTCTGTTCAAGGCTTCCGAACTGAACGTGAATATCAAGTTCTACCCTATAACCATCGATGAATATGAGGCATGGGTAGCCCGACAGGGTAAGAACCGTTACATACTTACGGTACTCGGACGCCGACTTGAAGCCCGTCAGATTGAGGCTGTCAGTCAGCTGATAAAAGACCAGGGACTGAACATCGATGGCATACAGCGACTTAGTGGTCGTGCCAGCATCCTGCATCCAAGGGAGAAGAACCGTGCATGTATTCAGTTCTCCGTACGTGGCACACCCCGTGACAAGGAATCCCTGCATGCCGAATTGCTGAAGATGTCGAGCGAACTGGAGATTGACGGTTCGTTCCAGACCGACAATATGTACCGCCGCATGCGACGCCTTATCTGCTTCGATATGGATTCAACACTTATTCAGGCTGAAGTTATCGATGAATTGGCAAGAAAACACGGTGTGTATGATGAGGTCGCAGCAATTACGGCAAGTGCCATGCGTGGCGAAATCGACTTCAAGGAGTCGTTCACCCGCCGCTGCAAATTGCTGAAAGGTCTCGACGTGAGTGTGATGCGTGAGATAGCAGAGAACTTGCCGTTTACGGAGGGACTGGACCGTCTGATGTACGTACTCAAGAAATACGGATATAAGATTGCCATTCTCAGTGGTGGATTCACTTTCTTCGGTGAGTATATCCAGAAGAAGTACGGAATAGATTATGTATATGCCAACGAACTGGAAATCGACGAGACGGGTCACCTTACAGGTAATTATGTAGGAGAGATAGTTGATGGAAAACGGAAGGCAGAACTCCTCCGACTCATCGCCCAGGTAGAGAAGGTGGATCTTCAGCAGACTATTGCTGTGGGTGACGGAGCCAACGACCTGCCGATGCTAAACGAAGCCGGACTGGGTATTGCTTTCCACGCAAAGCCCCGTGTTGTGGCTAATGCCGGACAGAGCATTACTACCATCGGTATTGATGGAGTGTTGTATTTCCTCGGTTTCAAGGATTCTTATCTCGACGAGCAGGCACAGTAACAATGGAACTACAGACTATAGTTGACATACCCAAAGGAAAGTTCAGTATCGGACACGACAACAAGATCATGCTTTTCGGGTCGTGTTTTGCCGATGAAATCGGTGAAAAACTCACCCAATGCGGTTTCCATACCCTTGTAAACCCCTTCGGAACCATCTATAACCCCGCTTCGCTGGCTGCACTCCTGCTCCGGTGTATCAGTCTGTCGCCATACAGTCCGTCGTCGCGTGAACTGTTTGCCGATGCTGACGGTACGTGGCATTCATGGATGCACCACTCACGGTTTTCAAGTCGGGAACAGTCGGGACTGATAACCGCTTTGAACGACAGGACGAACGAGGTATCTGATTTTCTGAAGAGTGCCGACGTCCTGATTGTCACCCTCGGTACAGCCATAATCTACCGATTGAAGGAAAGCGGACTTCTGGTTTCCAATTGCCATAAGCAACCAGACAGTTTGTTCCGTCGTGAACGACTTACCGTTTACGATATCGTTGACCAGTGGCGCATGCTCCTACCTCTGCTCAGTTCGGTGAATCCGAAACTGAAAGTGATATTTACGGTGAGTCCCATACGTCACAAGAGGGACGGACTGCACATAAACCAGATAAGCAAGGGAATACTGCTTCAAGCCGTTGACGAGTTGCTGACTGTTGTAGGAGAAGAGAATTATGCCTATTTCCCGTCGTACGAACTGATGATGGACGAACTCAGAGACTACCGATTCTATGCCGATGACATGATTCATCCGTCACCTGTAGCGGTCGAGTACATCTGGCAACGTTTCCAGAATACATATATGACCCCTGCCACTCAGCAGGAATGCCTCGCAGCCTTGAAAGAATGGAAAAGAAGTCAGCACAGAGAGATTATAACCGTTGACCATTGAACATTGACCATTGAACATGTTTGTAAATAGTAAATTTAAATAGTACATTAATAGATGACATACGATATAGAGAAAATAGCCGAAATAATCGGTGCTAAAAGGGTTGGTGCGATAGCCTCCATAATTAACTGGCTGCTTATCGACAGTCGTTCGTTGTGTTTCCCCGATGAGACCCTTTTCTTCGCTTTGAAAACGAGGAAGAACGACGGACACAGGTATATCGACGAACTCCGTCGTCGTGGAGTGAGGAATTTTGTAGTGGAGAAAGCCCCTAAAGATGTGAAGGACTGCAATTTCCTCGTGGTTCCTTCACCTCTGGCAGCTCTCCAGTCGCTTGCTGCCTACCATCGTCGTCTGTTCGATATTCCCGTCATTGCCATCACCGGTTCCAACGGTAAAACGACGGTCAAGGAATGGCTTTATCAGTTGCTCTCTCCCGAACTGAATGTATGTCGTTCGCCTCGCAGCTACAACTCGCAGGTAGGTGTACCGCTGAGTGTATGGCTTATGACGAGACATCATGACATCGCAATATTCGAAACTGGAATTTCACAACCGGGTGAGATGAGTCGTCTGGAAAGCATCGTCCAACCTACGATAGGAATAATGACTAACCTCGGTGCGGCGCATCAGGAGAACTTCCTGTCGTACGACATAAAATGTTCGGAGAAGATGCTGCTGTTCCGTAAGTGTAAGAAGGTAGTTGTCAATAGCAAAGATAATGTGATAGAGCGTTGCCTGTCGCTCCTTCCGAAGGGAATAGAACGCATACGGCTGAATGTTCTGGGTATTGAAAAGGAAGGGGAACGGGCTGTTGTACGTTTTGAGTATGAAGGGAAAAAGGGTTCTTATACGTTGCGGTTCTCTGACGATGCTGCTATCGAGAACAGTATCACGTGTTTCATCACCGTTCTCACTCTTGGTACAGGCATCTCAGTCGATGAACTCTGCGAACGTATGTCGCGACTCGAACCCATCGCCATGCGTCTGGAGGTGAAGGAAGGCATTAATGGCTGTACCCTTATCAACGATACTTATAATTCCGACATTCATTCGCTCGACATAGCTCTAGACTTCATGTATCGTCGTCCCGATACAAAGCGTCAGCGACGTACACTGATACTTTCCGACATCCTTCAGTCGGGCGAGTCTTCGCGTACATTATATACTAAGGTGGCACAGATGGCTGTGTCGAGAGGTATAGAAAAGGTAATACTCGTGGGTGAGGAGACTCATCGTCAGGCGGACTTCTTCCCCATGCCTCATTACTCGTTCCTGAGTACCGACGATTTCATCAACAGCGAGGTATTTGCAACGCTCCGCGATGAATTCATCCTTATTAAAGGTGCTCGTAAGTTCAACTTCGACCGCATCTCGGATCTGCTTACGTTGAAGGTGCACCAGACAATCCTTGAGATAGACCTCAATGCCCTGCGAGATAATGTGGCATACTATCGGCAGTTCATGCGACTGGATACCAAGATGGTATGTATGGTAAAGGCTTCCGGTTACGGAACTGGTTCGCTGGAGATAAGTAAGACTCTTCAGGATGCAGGAGTCGATTACCTTGCCGTAGCCGTAGCTGACGAGGGAGCAGATCTGCGTAAGGCAGGTGTTACAGCCAACATCATTGTGATGAATCCGGAGATGACATCGTTCAAGATGCTCTTCGACTACAGACTCGAACCTGAGATATTCTCGTTCGAAATACTCGAGGCACTGATAAAAGCGGCTGAGAAGTACGGAATAACCAACTTCCCGATTCATATCAAACTCGACACGGGTATGCATCGTCTAGGGTTCAATCCTGAAAAAGATATGGACGAACTCATTCATGTCCTCACCCATCAGGCTGCACTAGTGCCCTGTTCAGTATTCAGTCATTTCGTCGGAAGCGATGATGACTGTTTCGATGAATTCTCCCGTCACCAGTTCCAGTTGTTCGACAAGGCAAGTAAACAGCTCCAGTCTGTATATTCCCATAAGATACTTCGCCATATCTGCAACTCGGCGGCAATAGAGCATTTCCCGGAGTATCAACTTGATATGGTTCGTCTCGGACTGGGACTCTACGGCATCAATCCGCGCAACAACCATATATTGAATAATGTGGCAACGCTGCGTACTACCATACTTCAGATTCGTGAAGTGAAGGCAGGCGATTCCATCGGTTATAGCCGACGGACAATCCTTGAACGTGATTCACGTATCGCTGCTATACCAATAGGTTATGCCGACGGACTGAACCGCCGACTCGGAAACCGCAATTGCTATTGTCTGGTTAATGGTAAGAAAGCAGAATATGTGGGCAATATCTGTATGGACGTGTGTATGATTGACGTCACGGATATAGAATGTAAAATAGGGGATTATGCCACCATATTTGGCGACGACCTCCCCATTACAGTACTGAGCGACGCAATCGGAACTATTCCATACGAGGTACTTACAGGTATATCTACTCGTGTCGGACGGGTATATGTTCAGCAATAAGTTCTTTCATACCCTCCGAGGCACCTTTCTTGATATGTGTTATTCCAAGTGACCTGTCATAACGTACGTCAGCAGGGTCGATGAGGTATATCTTGCAGTCACGGTTTACATACGACAACAGACCTGCTGCCGGATACACATTCAGCGACGTACCTATGACCACTACTATGTCGGCTTTCATTACCTCTTCTATTGCAGGTTCTATCATCGGTACACCTTCTCCGAACCAGACGATGAAAGGACGCAACTGAGAACCGTCAGCTGCCTTCTGTCCCATCTTGATGACAGGGTTGTCCTCCGGAAGTGTGACAATACAACGCGAATCGTTGGGGTTGATTGATGAGGTGGCTTTCATCAGTTCGCCGTGAAGGTGGATAACCTTGCTGCTGCCTGCTTTCTCATGAAGATTATCGACATTCTGGGTTACGACGGTAACGTCGTAATCCTTCTCCATACTTGCCACAAGACGATGTCCCTCGCAAGGTTTTACATCAAACAGCTGCTTGCGACGATCGTTGTAGAAGTTTATTACTAATTCTGGATTTGCTTCATATCCCTCTATGCTTGCTACCTGCATAACCGGGTACTGCTCCCAAAGACCACCACTGTCTCTGAACGTGCTGATGCCGCTTTCTGCTGACATTCCGGCACCTGTAAGAAATACGAGTTTCTTCATGGTTGAATAATTTTTGACGGAACAAAGGTACAAAAAGTTTTATTTTATATATCTTTGCAGCGATGAAAAATTTCTTGTTCATATTTTTTTGTATGTTTCTGAACGTTGCAATGGCTCAGGAGATGCTGCCTGAGCATAAGTTGTTGCAGCGGTTGAAGTCAAGGGAATACAGGAGTTTTCAGATTCCTTCCGTCTCTATGACCTCGGAACAGGATGTGAAAGTGTCTATGATTAAGAAACTTAAAGGGGACGTGTTGCCGTCTTCCGTCGGTCCGTTGCTTTCAGACCAGTGGGATCAGTACGGAGCATTGACACGTCAGACTCCACTCATCGATGGGAAGCATACTACCGTGGGTTGTGTAGCCCTCGCGATGTCCCAGGTTATGCATTTCTGGAAATACCCGATTTGCGGTACGGGGTCGTTCACATACGATGACAGTCTGGGATGCAAACAGGTCTTGACCTCAAATTTCTATGAACATACCTATCAGTGGGACAAGATGCTCGACATCTACAAGGAAGGTGAATATACCGATGAACAGGCAGATGCGGGTGCTCTGCTCTGTAGCGATTGTGGAATAAGTGTCAAGATGAGGTATGGACTTGATGCGAGTGGAGCACAAAGTGTGATGCAGGCTGTGGCAATGCCTGAGTATTTCGGATATGACGATGAGGAACAGATATACTTCCGCGATTTATACACGAAAGCAGAAATAACTCAGATGCTGAAAACGGAACTGGCGAAAGGCAGACCCGTACTCATGTCCGGATATAATTACAACGGTGGTCATGCGTTCGTTGTTGACGGATATGACGAGAACGACTGGTTCCATATCAATCTGGGTAATCCTGATGGCCCTGACGACGGTGACTGCTGGACACCGTTAGACTGTATGTCTCCCGATATGCCGAAGTGGACTGAAGTGGACAGTCCGGAGTCGGGATTAAATCTGTTGCAGTTGTTTGTGATGGGAGCCGTACCTTCGACTCATCCTACAGCTTCTCATCGTGAAACTCACATCTATGCAATGGAAGGTGTTGAGGCTATAGATACCGTACCGACCGATGAATCCGACATAATGAGGATATGTACTCATCAGCTTTCAAACCTCGGACGAAGTCTTCATACCGATTCTGTGTCCATAATGCTTGCAAAGGATGGTGAAATCGTCGATGCCCTCTATACTTTCACTCATGAGTTTCTGCTCGAAGAGATTGACGACACCACTTATACCGACACTATAGACATCAGACTGCCCGATTATCTGCAGAATGGTACTTATCATCTCACACCGATGTTCAAGGATAATGGAGAGTGGAAAGAGGTTCGCACAACTATCGGAACTCCCAATTATCTCCTCCTGAATGTATCTGAAGAAAAGAATGTGCTCAGCAGCGATACGGCAAATACGGCATATCTCACACTTGAGGACTTTGATATCCCTGACCTTATCATCAATGGTTCGACTCCTGATGTGAGCATAACCCTGAAAAACCATAACTGTGAGATATCCGGTCGTGTGTATCTGCTGATGGAACCACTCGACGAGACCGGAAAGGAGTTCTACCTTCTGCGGCAGGGTATAACCATGCAGAAGGATGAAGTAAGTACACGCCGTTTCCACAAAACAGCCATCTATGCCCCGAAGACGGGACATTACCGTCTGCATTTCCTTTATGACAGCAATCTCTTTTCAAGCGAACTCAAGGAACTGACTCCCGAAACCATCGAGGTTTCAGTTCTGCATAGCGGTGTGATTGAGATTGCTCGACGCTAATACTCTTTTAATATAAGTATCTGTGTAGCATCCGACTTAGTTTGGCTGCTCCGTATTCGCTCATATGATGTGAGTCGTGAAAGTCGCTGTCGCGGAAAAGTGTGTCGGCAGAAAAATCGAGATACTTCACTTCCTTGTGTCTTTTAAGTATATCGTGGAGCACTCTGGCATTGCGACTGGTCTGTATGGAATCCTGATATTTGCGGAAGTTCGGCGACAGCGGAGTGGTGATAAGCAATACATTTATCCGGCGCGATTTACAATAGTCCAGAATGCTGTCAAGCAATGCTGTGTTTAGTGCAACAGCCGATGTATCAGCATAGGTATGCAGGTTGACACCGAGTTCGCCGTCGTCCCAGTAAGGAGCACGATGAGCATAGGAGAGGTCGGTACCCCGTCCGAGCGAATCCCACGATAAGGGGTTGGGCTTCCACAGACTTTGCAGTTGATTTACTAAGGAATTGATTGACGAACATTCAAATCCGTAGTAACTCAGTTTGGAGTGCAAGTCGCAATCCATATACAGACGGTAACGGATACCGTTCCACCATTCGCGCGGATCATTCTCAAAGTCGTAATACAGGGAGAAGTACGAATAGGGCAGGATGACGTTTCGCAGACGGTCGGTAGGATAGTGCTTCAGCAGATAGTAGTCGTAGCGGTAGGGCTGTGCCGGATTAGCCAGATTGAATGCCGTGTCGGGAAGCAGCGATGCATCTATTCCGTAAAAAGTATGACTGCTACCTAATACCAGTGTCTTGACACTACGCGAGTGTTGCAGCATCCACCGGTGCTTATCCTTATACGGATTGGGCAGATGTCTGACATATATCTCCGCACTGATGAGCAGCAGAAGAATGCAGAGTGAGAATATGGTTGTTTTCTTGAGAAAGTGTTTCATCAGAACTGGAAGTAAATGAACTGTGTCTTGTCGCCACCGAATATAACTGTGCAGATGAATGCAACCAGATATATGAACATCCGGAGTGCCTGGGATGACCATATTCCTGTCGTTTTCCACCCGAACGGATGCTCTGCGTTATGCATCCGCCATTCGGTAAGGGTAAGCAGGGAGATATATAGTAAAGGCATGCGACTGCATTCCCACATTCCTATCGATTGCAGATGGAACATCCCCGAGAGGTATCCGCCAGCCGAGGCGATATCCGGAGCACGGAATATTACCCAACCTATCATTACGAAAAGGAATGCCAGACGGCGTACGGGCAGCTTGTAAACCAGTGCGTGGTAGAGTCCCCAACCCACGAATGTCCAGTTGGCTCCATGCCAGAGTCCGCTGAGCAGGAACACTACAGACAGGTTGAGTCGTTTGCGCATCTCTCCCTTTCTGTTTCCTCCTAGCGGGATATATACATAATCGCGGAACCACGACATGAGGGTGATGTGCCAACGGTGCCAGAAGTCACGCATCGAAGTGGCAAAGTACGGTCGGTTGAAGTTACGTGTTATGTTGATGCCCAACAGACGGGCAGAACCTACAGCCATATCGCTGTAACCTGAGAAGTCACCATAAATCTGGAATGTGAAGTAAAGTGCACCGAGCCACAGTGTGCTTGGATTGAGATCTGTGTAGTGCTCGAAAATGAAATCCACCTGATATGCGCAGTTGTCGGCAACCAGCATTTTCTTCATTAGTCCCCACAGCAACAGGCGCATACCTTCGGTAGCTTGCAGTTCGTCGAATGTACGGCGTTGCTGCATCTGTCGCAACAGGTTGTCAGCCCGTTCTATAGGTCCAGCCACAAGTTGCGGGAAAAAGGTGATAAAGGTAAGGAACGAAAGAAGTGAGGGAAAAGCCATCTTCGGATTGCGGTAGCAGTCGATGGCGTATGCGGAAAGCTGGAAAGTATAGAAACTGATTCCTACCGGCAATATGATGCTCAGGGTAGGCATGTCGGCTCTCATTCCGAACAGATGGAGAAGCTGCGAAAGGTTCTCGGCAAAGAAGTTGAAGTATTTGAATACTCCGAGAATACCGAAGTTCAGGATGAGAGTACACGTCAGCCATAACCTGCGCTTTCCTCCTGTCTGCATCAGTCTTACAAACAGGTAATTGCACAGACACGTACCAATCATAAGCATCAGGAACGGTACACTCCACCAGCCGTAGAACACCATACTGGCAAATAGCAGTATGAGGTTCTGCCCCCGCTGCGTACGTGCCTGCCAGTACAGCATGAAGACCAGTGGCAGGAATATAAGGTATATGACAGAGTTGAAAAGCATAGTTTATGGATTATAGTCTGAAGCCTTCAGACGGTTGTTGATTATTCCGGAAAAAATATCTGCCCCTCTGTAATTGACATGATCTATGTCACCGTAACAGGAGTCGGGCATCTGGATGAATTCGTAGTCCCAGTGTTCTATGTCGGGGTACCGGCTGTAGATGTATCTGTTCATCTTCTTGTTCCGTATTGCGTAGTCGGCAGTGGGGTATGACGGAACGGTAAGGAGAATCACCTTTATGTTCTTTTCCTTGCAAAGTGCGATTATCTCGTCGAGATAGGTTGTCTGTTCCGTGCTCGGTTCGAAGACTGAATCGTCAATATTGTCTTTCTCCCTCTCTTGTATATCCGTTGCGAGTTTGTCGCGATATAATGGACTGTATCCTCCCTGGTCTATGTCCGTGACCGAAGTATGGTGGAGGTATGCCTTGTAAGGAAGCAGAATCTGATGCCAGTCGAACAGGGCACGCAGTGCATCGGGTCTGTTCTGCATGATATGTAACCAGTCTTCCTTTGTAAGTACCCCAAAGTAATAGGGTAGGAACTGTCGCTCGTCATTGTTGTTGAAACTGAAGGTAAGTGAGGGACCGTCGCAGCCAAGGATTACTGTCCTTACATGTCTGTTGTGCCGGAGTATGAGTCTGAGTTTCTGTAGTGTCCAGAAATAGCTCTCTCCGTTGTTGCCCCACTGAAAGGTATGTGGAATATCCGTGGGGTCGATGGTGTACTGAATGCGTGAAGTACCGAGAAACAGAATAATTGCATCCTTGTCTATGACGTTGGCTCTGCCTGCGTATGCCCCTAGCCATATACACATCAGTACTACTGACGTGATGGTTGCAAACAGAGAGGAACGGAGAATAAACCGGCGCATGGAGTATTGTTAGGGGTTAGATACGTTTTTCCCACACAATGTGGAATAGTAGCATAGTTTATACGCAGCAAACAACGACAGGGAAGGACTGGAAGAAAGAAGATTGCGACGCATGAGTGGGGCAAAAAGTCTGTAAGAGAGTCGCATAAGTGGTGAGAGCAGACGCAGACGGTTGTACATACGTATTACTCCGATTCTTTCACCTAAGTCCGTGTGAAACAGACGAGCTGTCTGCAGGGCTTCTTCGGTCTTGTGCAGGAAGACGTCATTTGTTTCTATGTCTGTATTCAGAAGCGGATTGTCGATGGAATGGACCTTGAACCCTGCCCTCTGAAGGTCTTTGCCAAACTGCACGTCCTCATATCCGTATTTCCGATAGCGTTCGTCGAACCATACTTTATCAGCTACACCTCGACTGATGAGGAAGGAGAACGAACGGAACTGTTCACTCACGTACCCGTGTCGGCGTTCATAATCCTTTTCATATTTCCATCTCAACATGCGGCTGGGGTCTTTGCATTGCTGCGGATGTATCACTCCGCCACACACTATGTCGTGTCCCTCGGATGCATCAATATACCGCCGCAGGAAATCGTCGTTTACAACCTTTGCATCACTGTCGATGAAAAGCAGACGGTCGCCTTGCGATTCCTTCATCAGGAAATTGCGGATGGCAGCTCTGCCCACATTCTCCTTCCGGCGTATATAACGGCAATGTGGAAGGTCGCCTATCTTCAGATTGGCTAACATGCTCACACTGTCACGACTGCCGTCCTCTGTTACGATTATCTCGTAAGGTATGTCCAGTATTTCAGCTTGTCGCTGTAGGTCGGCTACAAGCGTATAACATGTGTGGTTATATGTTGGTATGAGTATGGAGAGCATATTAACGTTGTGAACTTGTTGCGGGCGTGAGCATGTGCAGACCTGTAGCTATGATGACGGTTACGGGTAGTGCAACCAAAGCAATGAGAACAGGGGAGGCAGTCCCGAGTATGGCTATCGTCAGTTGTAGCACAGGAAAGTGGAAAAGGTAGAACTGATATGATATGTCTTTCCAATGGGCTGAGAACAGCAGCCACTTGCATCCGTATGCAAACGAAACCATCCAGACCGGCAGTACCAGTGGAAGAAGGAAAGAGTCGATAGTGGTGGACAGACATGGAATCATAAGTACCGATGAAACCAGCATAAGTGTCTTGATGTGTGATTTTACCCACTCGAAGTTATACAGCAGGAATACAGGGATGTAGAAGTAGGGCAGTACGGCTATGATCTGGTGGGTCATAGAGTAGAAGAACTTATCGTCCGTTGCCACATACATCGCCAGCATCGTGTAGTAAAAAACGAGTGAACAGATGATGATAGGCAGGAGAACCCTGTTCTTACCGAATTTCCCTATCAGACGGTGAACGATAGGTACAGTCACATAGAACAGCACTTCCACCTTCATCGTCCATAAGGCTCCGTTGATGAAAGGCTCTATGTTTGTCTCGAATACTCCCGGCAGGGTGGGCTGACCGTAATTGAGAAACAACAGGTTGAACGCCATGTATCGCAATGTCTGCGGATGCAGAAGAAATTCCGACTTCGGCATTGTGGTCATCAGCAGTCCCACACCCAGTCCGAACAGAACTGCCAGTACGTATGGAGGATATATGCGTCGGAAACGCTTGACGCCGTAATAGAATGTATTGGGAGTATGGTTGTAACTGTTGAAGGTCAGAAAACCGCTTATGGCAAAAAATCCGCCTACACATATAAGCGAACTGAACAGGAAGCGATTGCTGCCAGTCAGTAAGCATAGATGGTTGCAGAAGATGGTCAGTGCAAACAGATAACGCAGTAATGTAAAACAGTTTGTTCTCACTTTTCACTCTTTAACCCTTAACCTTTAACCTTTAACCTTTAACCCTTACCTGACTACCAACACCTTAGCATATGCTCCCTTCTTTCCGTCAGAATCGGTGGCAAGAATATAATACACGCCCGTTGCAACTCGTTTGCCACTCGTCGTCTTGCAGTTCCACGTAAATTCACCACCGTTCGATGTACCCTCATATACCAGACGTCCTGCTGCATTTGCAATCTTCACGTCAGTATTCCAAGCCAGTCCTGTGACGCGTACCATCTGACGGCTTTCAGGATTTACCGGATTAGGAAATACCTTTATATTGTTCTTGTCGAGTGTTTCCTCGGCATCTACGGCATCGCTCGTGAAAGAACAGAGTCCGAGGTCTGTGGCAAAGAACACCTCACCAGTCTCACCGTTTATCTTTATGTCGTTGATTACATCGGAAAGGAGAGGTGAATTGTCCTTCTGGAAGTGTTGCAGTTCCTGTTGTCCGTCGGCACTGATAAGAAGTACTCCACTGCCGGCAGTACCAATCCATTTCCTGTTGGCTCCGTCAACGGCTATGCATGTAACCCACACTCCGTTAAGCAGGTAGTCGGCAAGTCCGGTTCCATCGTCACGTGCCACCTTTATCTGGGTGAATCTATAGTCAGACGAGAATATGTTTTCGGGGTTGTTGGCTACGAACAGACCGCTGGTTGTTCCCACCCATACGGCTCCGTCCATGTCTTCCTGCATGCAGTAGAACTCACCTATGTCGTATGACAGATTATCCTGGTTCACGAGTGTGTGGTAGAACTTATAAGTGTCATCTTTCTGTGTGTCGATAGTTCCGTTAGTGTTCACAATCAGTACACCACCCATTGAAGCGACTCCCGAGATATCGCTGACATTCGTCGTGCGTCGGCTGTTTATCCATGCCCATCCACGACGGTCGAAACGCACGTAGTCAAAAGTCTGGAAGTAATGGATTACGTCGTAGTAGTAATTGAGCCACTTGCCGTCGGGCTTGAGTATCCGCACTATCGACTCGCATTGGTTATTACACATCCACAGATTGCCTCCGTTGTCGTAAGCCAGAGCCGTAACCCATACATAGCGTTTATAGGATGAAGAGTTAGGAAGTATCGATTCCAACGCTGAATTATCGCTGTTCAGGTTGCGCACAAACTTATAATCCTTGAATTCGTAGATACCCGACGTACGTGTTCCTACCCAGTGGTGTTCTGAGTCGTTGGGGTCTTGCACCACATCGGTCGCGTTGACATAAAGCCGTTTGTCCTCCATGAAGTTCTCCTGAAACTCCTGCCACTTGCCGTTCTCATACTTCATCACCGTACCTGTGCGGTCGTTGCTGGGATAGGTGAAGTTACCTCCTGCTACGAGCAGACGGTTGCCGACCATCTGCATGCGGTAGCTGTAGTTGCGAATCGGACTGTTCGGAGTCACGTCTCCTGTGTTCTGCGAGAAAGTCTGTCCGCTGAGCGACATACCTATAAATCCGTTCTCACCGCATGCTGCCCAGTATGTTCCGCCACGCTGTGCAAGATGATTGATGGGGTAGGGCGATGTGTAGGTATCTATCGTACCGCCTTCGTCCACCGACTTCAAGGTGTTGTCGGCTATAGTGTAAAACACCTTTCCTGCGCATGTCCAACTCTTTGCTATGTTGTCAGCACTCACCTGTGTGAAAGTGAACGTAGCCACGTCGGTTATCTTCTGTAGTGTTCCTGCCACTCCGTAGAGGGTCGAACCTGCTCTCAGGAACTTCTTAAACGTAGTGTTCGTACTTATCTGTTGCCAGTTAGCAGGGTCGAGCAGGTTTTCCGACATGTTTCCCCTGTACACTCCCTTATTCGTAGCCGACACTATATAGCCGTCACTTATCGTAGTACTCTTCACCGCGCATCCCCAGTCGTATATATTCTTGAAAACCTTTCTGCCCAAGTCCAGTATGGCAAGTCCCGAATTAGTAGAGATATACAACAGACTGCCGTCTATCATCACGTCGTTCAGCGTCTTGTCTCTCAGAGCCTTGGATTTCAGGTCCGATACGTTATACACGTCACCGCTGGTCGACATCAGGTCTATGTTACCGTTGTCGTATATTACGACCACCTCACCCGTTCCACTGCTTGCCACGATGTCATAGATGGCGAAGTCGTTCAGCGTCCCCGCCTTATCGTATGTCTCGACACTCTGGTCGTCGGTTCCGTAACTATAGAGGTCACCGTTCGCTACGACATACATCCTGCCACCCATCTCCACACTCTTCGTCGCATTGTGGTACGATGCATATACCTTCCAATCGTATTTTGCTGCCTCCACCCTTGGGGTTGAAAGCATTGCGAAACAGATAAGCAGAAAAACAGACAATCTATTCATTTCTTTTACATTCTTTCAGGCATTTCTATTCCGAGAAGTCCCATACCGTTCTTAGCCACCTTTGCCACAGCCTTGCAGAGCGACAGACGGAATAGTTTCAGACGTTCGTCCTGTTCACCCAGTATGGTGAAGTCGTGGTAGAACTGGTTGAATTCCTTCGTCAGTTCGTAGCAGTAGTTGCAAATGCCCGACGGACTGTAGTCAATGCCCGCCTGACGTACAGCAGCCTCGAACTGGTTCAGTTTCTGTATCAGTTCCGTTTCCTTTGTCGAAATCTTTATGTCGGCAGGCAGAGCCTCCGGAACATCAATACCCTGTTCCTTGGCTTTGCGCAGTATACTCTGTATTCTGGCGTATGTGTACTGGATGAACGGACCCGTATTACCGTTGAAATCGATAGATTCTTCCGGATTGAACAGCATGTTCTTCCTTGCATCCACCTTCAGGATGAAGTATTTCAATGCTCCGAGTCCTACCTTACGGGCCACCTCGCGTGCTTCCTCCTCAGGGATATCCAAGGTCTTCATCTTGTCAGCACTCGCATTGTAGGCATCCTCAATCATTGCAGCCATCAGGTCGTCGGCATCTACCACCGTACCCTCTCTCGACTTCATCTTTCCGTTGGGCAGTTCCACCATACCGTATGAGAAGTGAACGAGGTCCTTGCCCCACTTGAATCCGAGTTTGTCAAGCAGTATCGAGAGCACCTGGAAGTGGTAGTTCTGTTCGTTACCCACCACATATATCATCTTGTCAATCGGGAAATCCTGGAATCTCAGTTTCGCAGTACCTATGTCCTGAGTCATATAAACCGAAGTACCGTCACTGCGCAGCAGCAGTTTCTCGTCCAGTCCTTCGCCTGTCAGGTCAGCCCACACACTGCCGTCATCCTTGCGGTAGAAGAGTCCTTTATCCAATCCCTCAATCACCTTCTCTTTTCCTTCCAGGTAAGTCTCCGACTCATAATAAATCTTGTCGAAGCTGACACCCATCATCTTGTATGTCTCGTCAAATCCGGCATATACCCATTCGTTCATCCGTCGCCACAGGGCACGTACCTCGGGGTCGTTCTTCTCCCACTTCACCAGCATCGCATGTGCCTCCTTGATCAGCGGAGCCTCCTGCTTAGCCTTTTCCTTTGCAGCCTCCTGCTCCATACCCTCAGCCACGTACTGCTTCACCAGTTCGTCCTGCTCAGCCTTATAGTGCTTGTCGAAGAGTACATAATAATCACCGATCAGGTGGTCACCCTTCTTACCGCTCGACTCCGGAGTCTCACCGTTGCCCCATTTCAGCCATGCCAGCATCGACTTGCAGATATGTATGCCTCGGTCGTTCACAATATTGGTCTTCACCACCTTATTGCCGTTGGCTTCCACTATGCGTGCCAATGCAGCACCCAGCAGGTTGTTTCTCACATGTCCTAAGTGCAGAGGCTTGTTCGTGTTGGGCGACGAGTACTCAATCATTACCAGCGGACTGTCCGGTGTCGCTTTCTTCATGCCGAACGTCTCATCTGCATTTATCTTGTTGAGCAATTCGATCCACGGAGCATCGCTGATGACCAGATTCAGGAATCCTTTCACCACGTTATATTTCTCTACTACCTCCGGAAGCGTCTCTGTCAGGTACTTGCCCAGTTCCTCACCCACCTGTTCGGGCGACTTCCTCGCAGCCTTCACAAATGGGAATACTACTACGGTGAGGTGACCCTCAAATTCAGCCTTCGTCTTCTGCAACTGCACCTGACTGCTGCTTGCTTCCATTCCGTACAGAGCCTTCACTCCAGCCTGCACAGCCTCGATAATTCTTTCTTCTATAGTCATACTACATTATATATATTACGCGTCAAAGGTACGAATTTTCACTTAAGTCTGCACTATGTCACACTATTATAACTGCAAAACAATGGTCATAAAGTATATTTTTACTCTTTGAATTAACTTTTTTTGTCACATATTTTTCATTTTTTACATCTATATTGTACCTTTGCGCCATCAAAACAGAACTAGGTATTAACGGACAAGATTAACGATAAAAAAACAAATGAATTATGCGAGTTATTATTGAACCAGACTACGACGCACTCTCAAAATGGGCTGCTAACTACGTTGCAAAAAGAATCATCGAAGCTAATCCGACACCCGAAAAACCATTCAAACTGGGTTGTCCTACAGGCTCGTCACCACTCGGACTTTACAAGGAACTTATCAAAAAGTACGAAGCAGGTGAATTATCTTTCAAGAATGTCATCACATTCAACATGGATGAATACGTAAAACTGCCTGAAGATCACCCTGAGTCATACCACAGCTTCATGTGGACTAACTTCTTCAGCCACATCGATATCAAACCTGAGAATGTACACATCCTCAATGGTAACGCTCCCGACCTCATCGCAGAATGTAACAACTACGAAAAGATGATTGAGGAAGCAGGTGGCATCGACCTCTTCATGGGTGGTATCGGTCCTGACGGACACCTCGCATTCAACGAACCGGGTTCGTCACTTGCATCAAAGACACGTATCAAGACACTCACTACAGATACAATCCATGCAAACAGCCGCTTCTTCGAAGACAACCTCGACCTCGTACCGAAGCAGGCTCTCACCGTAGGTATCGGTACCGTCATGGCTGCTAAGGAAGTACTCCTCGTATGCAACGGACACAAGAAAGCACGTGCCCTCAAGCATTGCATCGACGGGTACATCTCTCACAAATGGACATCATCCATGCTTCAGATGCATCCACATGCCATTGTCGTATGCGACGAGGCAGCATGCGACGAACTCACCGTCGGCACTTACAAGTACTATCTCGATAAAGAGCGCGGAAACCTTTAAGCCGTAAGCGGTAAGCAGTAAGCTAAAAAAAGGAAACGTCTAAAGCGTTTCCTTTTTTATTCCCGTATATTCAAAAAACCTTTCCGGCCAGTAATTCATCACCAATTCATCGGGGAAATCCGTCTCTTTGAGCAGAGGCATCAGTCGTTCGTAATCTGCAATCTGGAACGATACGTGAGCATCGCTTCCCAGCATCACCGGCACGTCATGTTTCTTGCACAGCCGTAGCAGTTCCAGATTATTCTCCCTTGCAGCCGGCTTCTGACGTTTCGGAGCCAGCGAGTGGTTATTTATCTCCAACAGCGTGTGAGTCTCAGCTGAAGCCTTGACCAGCCGCTCGAAATTCAGTTCTGCCGTTCCGTCACCCGGGTGACTTATGATATGCACCTTCCTGTGCTTCATGGCTGAAATCACACCGTCGGTATTCTCCTCCTTCGTACCGCCCTGCCAGCACACCACATGAATGCCAGCCACACCGATGTCCAGACGGTCCATATACTCCTCGTTCAGGTCCAGTCTGCCCGTCGTGTCCAGGATATTCACCTCGCATCCCATCAGCAGTCTTATGCCGTACATCTCGCGGGGCACCACAAACATATTCTTGAAATACAACAACGAACACGTACCCTGAATACTGGGTCCGTGTTCCGTTATTCCAAGCACCTGCAGTCCCTTGTCGGCAGCAGCCCTCGCCATCTCCTGGATAGTGCTGTAGCCATGACCCGATGCCACCGTATGCGTATGAGCGTCAATCAGTACCTGCCTCATTCAAACATATAAAGGAACGTAGCGATACCTTCGAGAGCAGGCTTCTTCTCGTTCTCGATGTCGAGGCGGAACTTAATCTCCACCTTCGCTGTGCCACGCAGATTCATGATGTTATAAAGACTGCACGTCAGCTGTACACGCTTTCCTGCCAGTACCGGAGTACCGAACTTCATCTTATCCATGCCGTAGTTCACCAGCATCTTGATGTTGTTAGCCTCCACTACCTGACGATAGAGATAAGGCAGCAGCGACAGCGTGAGGTAACCGTGAGCAATAGTAGAGTGGTACGGACTCTCAGTCTTTGCACGTTCTGTATCTACATGAATCCACTGGTAGTCGAGTGTAGCTTCAGCAAAAAGATTGATGCGCTCCTGAGTCACCTCAATCCAGTCTGACTTACCCAGCTCCTTGCCCAGGTACGATTCAAATTCCTCGTATGAGTTTACTGTGATTTGTGCCATAAGGTTTTAGTTTTCATTGAATATTAACTGATATCGAACGTTTTAGGGTAGTAAAAAGAGGATATCCGCAGGGTATGCGGACATCCTCCTATAGTGGAGAGTCTGTTAATCCTCCTTCTTTCCCGAAAGCTTTTCCTTGATACGTGCCTTCTTACCTGTCAGATCACGCAGGTAGTAGAGCTTAGCACGACGAACCTTACCAACCTTGTTGATTTCGATAGAATCAATGTTTGGTGAGTCGATTGGGAAAATACGTTCTACACCGATAGTTCCAGACATCTTGCGTACTGTGAAACGCTTCTTGCTGCTTTCGCCTGCAATCTTGATTACCACACCGCGGTAGAGCTGGATACGTTCCTTAGTACCTTCAATAATCTTGTAAGCCACAGTGATAGTGTCACCTGCCTTGAAGTCCGGGAACTGCTTCTTTTCTGCCGGAGCCATAGACTCCTGAGCAACTTTAATTAAATCGATAGCCATAAATATTTGAATGTTTATGTAAGTAATGACGAAGCATTCTCTGACCACATGTACAGACAGCGGCTTCGCAAAGCGGGTGCAAAAGTACGACAAATTCTGCACATGGCAAAATATATACGTAGAAAAATTTATTTTTGCTCAGTTTGTGTAGCTTAGGCAACACCTCGCTCGTCACCCAACCAAAAGCCCGTTTTGAGAATTGTATTGAAGAGGACTAACCCATTGCAAAGGAAAACTTTAACGATAACGAATAATTGTTAAAAACATAGTGAAATTTGGAGGTGTTGTGAAATATTAGTTATCTTTGCAAATAATACTAACCTAAAATTCCTTCGTAGTATGAGAAAAATGACGATCTATATAGTAGCGATGCTCTTTCTGACAGCTAGCACCGCGTGGGCAGACGGTTTCACTGTGGAACGTGCCGTCAACCTGGGCCAGCTGGACTCTTGGGCTGATATCAGCCAGTTTCAGTGGCAGGAGATTGACCACGGCATTCAGGACAACCGTGAGGAGATGGACGCTCTCAAGACTCTGTTCAAAGACCCTGCACCAAAGGATACCGTGGGTTTCTACAACCAGATTTATACGGCACGCGACAATCAGTATATCGTGCTGCGACTGGATAAAGCGCAGGGCAACCGTCCTTTCCACATTCGTGTAACAGCCATCAAGGACGCAAGCAACCCTTCGAAAAACACTACGAAGGTGTTTGCTGCCGAAAACTATGCCTACATCATGCCTCCTATCAGCGAGAACCAATTGGAGGTGAAGATATGGCCTCAGGGGCAGGGCGAAGAGACGGCGAAGATCTAT
The DNA here is from genome assembly GCA_902774005.1 of uncultured Bacteroidales bacterium. Taxonomy (GTDB): domain Bacteria; phylum Bacteroidota; class Bacteroidia; order Bacteroidales; family Bacteroidaceae; genus Minthosoma. The sequence goes on from CACYGK010000002.1 coordinate 60,537, forward strand.
ATCTTCAATATTCACGGTTACGGCTCTGCCTCCGTGCGCTCGGTGATGCTCGACAAGAGCCGTATCGTGTCAGGCGACTATGCCCTGCAGCTGATACGCTACAACAGCGACACGCAGGTGAGTGATACGGCTTATATACGGAGCCTGCAGGTCGATAAGCTTTACACCTTCTACGACTACGACGACGGCGACCTTGTGGAAGCTTATTTGATGGCAGACAATTTCAAGCGCATCAAGCTGAATCACGAATGGTGGGCCAGGGATGCCGTGACTCACGTTAGTGACAACACGGTGACGGTGATGACGGGTCCGAAGATGCCTTTCCGCCAGCACAAGCGACTGGAAGCGCCGAACCCCACTTATCTGGATTCGCGACTTTTCTCTTACCACGACACGCTGTGGGTGCGTCTCTTCCTCGACAACAAGCCTTCCTTCGAAATGGAGGGGCTGACGATGCACGCCATACGAGCCGACACAATCAACACACCGATTGGCAAACAACTGCTCGTGTGGGACAAGGATCCCGTGTCGGGCCGTCTGTATGTGCTGACCGACGGCGAGCCCGCTACCATAGAGTGCTACCGCGACGGCTATCTGCCGAAGCTCTGTATGTATCCCGGCTCTTACAATCACAAGACGGGCATTATCGACAGCGAGACGGAAGTGGTGGACATCTATCTGGAGAGCATTCCCGAGCCGGTGACGTCGCCCAAGGTGACCTCATCGGTGATTTCGACGCTGACGCCTACGCTCGACCTCCGCGGCGATATCTATGTGAGCAGCATACAGTCGTCGGACATCCTGCCGGTGCTGACCACCGAGACGGTGTACTACGACGAGTTTGCTTCGCACAAGGACACTATGAAGGTGGCCAACGAGAATATGTATATGAGCTACGCCGGGATGGAGGTAGCCATCGTCGCCCCAAAATCCTATGAGACCGATGCCAAGATCACGCTCGTGAAGGCGAAGAACGACGCCGAGGAGAATGCCATCCTCAATGATAGCCTAGGAGGCAACACGAGGGTGATTACCCACGACCTCTACGACTACAAATACTGGACTACGAAGTTCGACCTGTGCGGGTATCTGGACATCAATACCTCCGGACGTCCTGCTGTGGCTTTCAACGGCGATCAGGTGCGCCAGCTGCCCATCCTTTATAATAAGTATCTGGATCTGGTACAGATGCAGCAGGATGCCCGCGAAGTCGCTGAGGAGCGTCTCAAGGGAGATGAGGCGGAGAACGAGGCTTCGGGCTGGATGAATGACATGGCTCCCGCCGCCTTTAATCAGCTGAGCTTCAGGGTACCTCTGGTGCCGCCTTTCTACTTCCGTCTCGGACTGGGCATTGACTTCTACAAGACCAAGAAGCTGACGGTATCGGAGGCGCTCGGCATCGGTGTGGATTACCAGTACGACATGGCCAACAAGCAGACCAAATACTGGCCCAACGACGCAAGTTCGTGTAAGGTGACGATGGGCAGGGCTGACAACTACGATTTTGAAGATCAGTCTTTGGCACCCGATCTGAATACTCTGTTGGGATTGTCCGGTGATAACAAAAAATTGGCGAACTACTCCTCCGACCTTTACTTAAGCGCCTTTGCGGAATTGTATGAGAAGTTCTCCATCCCGTTGTCGCTGGAAGGAAGCGACTGGAAGCAATGGTTCCTTGGCATGCAGTTCGTTGACGAGGCCGGCTTGCGTGCCGAAGCCGCGGCGAATGTCCGCTTCGGGATGGACTTCACCAATATGGTCGGTGCCCTCGGCGACTTGGCGGGCGCGCCCAGCGCTTTGAAAAATTTCAACAACTGGTTGAGTGGCAACAAACTGGTGAGTGTGGTCTCTAATTTTCTCGGTCCTTCGGTGACGGCCGGCGCGGGCGTGAAAATCGGCATTAACACGGGGCTCTTTGCTTTTGACAACACGACGGAAAGCACCGATCCGCTGAAGAATCATATTCTGGCATTCAAGTTCTATGGTCAGGCTTATATCAACGGCAGGATCAGGGCAAAAATCGATGCTTTCATCGCAGGAGCCGAGTTTGGCTTGTTGGCAGGTGCCGGCATCACCTTCAAGTATGCTGCGGGCTCCCGACTGGATTTCCGCAACGAATTTTCAGGCAGCGCCTGGAGCTGGTATGCGGGCTTGGGTGCCTACTACAAGGTGAAGTTCCTGTGTTGGAGCAAGAGTAAGAGTTGGGACCTTCTGGGCGATGTGACTTCTGAGGATAAGCTGATCAAACCGAAGAGCTACGAGAATCCCTTCCACAAAAACTTCGCATATTACCTGAGCGATGAGTCCGATCCCGACAAGAAGCCGGCAGCTGCCGCTCTTCCGGGCGAATTAGTCAGCAGCTATGCCGACTTCAACCAGCCGGTGAAGTTCATCACGGGCAGCGACAGCATCATCTATCAGGGCAACCAAGGCAATCCCGACGACCCCAACAAGATGACGGTGGAAGTGGCCTCTCTGGACAATCCCTTCATCATCTCCGACTGGCGTTCGGGCGGATGCACCGACTACGACGCAGCCTCCGTCCCCACCCTCGACCTGGCGGTGATGGAGCAGGCTACGGCGGAGATTCCCAAAGAGCAGTTGGAAGACTCGTTGACGCTGGAGACATCAGTTAATGAAGGCAGTAAAGTATATGCTATCTATTACGCCAAGAAACAGCCTGGCACCAAGTGGTACAGCCCCAAGCCGATTTACAGCTCTCCTGAGACTGCTTCTTTCAAGCCGCGTCTGGCTATGGCCGACGATGGCAAGGCTGTAGCTATATGGCAGGAGGGCACCTTCAAGAAGGCCAGCTGGGTGCAGGAAGGAGACACCGTGCAGCTGACTGACCTGCTGATGAACGGTCATCTGCTGATGTCGCGCTTCGACGGCAACGAGACCTGGTCGGAGCCTGTGCAGCTGGCGGAGATTAACGAGGCTTTCTGTCTGAAGGACTACCGCGTCGCCTACGATGGCACTTCGGCCTTTATAGTGGCGCGTAGAGGCATTTCCGGTGCCCCGGATGAGAACGTCGGCATCACGGTCGACGGCAATAATATAGTCACGACGCAGACTCTGGATTACACCGACGAGCCAGTGCGCCTGCGCCGCGTTGGCGAATATAACCTGATGGCTTGGATGTCTGTAGCCGACAGCATCTCTGGCACCACGTGCGTCCGGGTCAAGAGCTGCGACATGGACGGCAAGGACAAGAAGGGCATCAACTCTTCACTCATCCTGAACGATATCTCCGCCGACGAGTTCACCATCGTGCCCGACATGGAGGCCAAGTCGCTCAGCAACGTGGCGCTGCTGTGGCGTGAGCAGGCCTTTGAGAACGACACCACGCGGATGCGTCTCCGCGCTTCGCGTCTGGTGCCCAACCAGGACGGCAGTTTCCATCTGGGCACTCCCATCACTGCCGTTCAGATGGACGGGGACGCCACCATCTACAGTTTCGACGGCTACATGACCAAGGAGAAGATTGACGTGTGCTATGTCGGGGCCGACAAGGATGGCACCGTTCTGCTCAACCGCAAGGCAGCCTACTTCGGCAACGCCTTCGGCTACACCGTGCAGTTTGACCCTGACGAAAATCAGGGTTTCCAGTGCCACAAGGACGAAATCACGTTGCTCGTCACCGTCACTAACTATGGCACCTCGACCATCAATAACTGTGTGCTGACGGTGGACAGCACCAAGACCTATCCGCTCGACATGACCATACCTGCCGGTGCGTATGCTCAGGAGCGTGTCACCATACCTTATACCTTAGGCCACGGCATCAACACCAAGATGAAGGTGGAATACGACGATGTGCTCGGTATCAAGGACGAGGAGGAAATCTCCGATACCCGGAACTTCCTCATGGCATCTGCTAAAGAAGAAGAACGGGGTCAGAGCATTCATGAGCGGCAGACGTCCAGCTTCTTCCCGTATCTGCCGCGACTGGAGTGCTTCGTGGTGGCGCAGAGGGTGGACAAGAACGGCGACAACTACATCACTGTCTGTGTGCGCAACTATGCCCGCCGCCGACTACCGAAGAACTTTGCCATCATCGTGGGTCTGAAGGAGACATCCTACGGCTCGATTGTTTACACCACGAAGGGCAACGACCATATCAAGTATGAGACCAAGATGTTGCTCTGCAATCTGGCGGACGAAAGTGACGACAACAACTACATGTACGACTACGGCAGCTACCGGGGCGGCTGCGTCACGCTGAAAGTGCCCGGCGTCACCGAGAAGGAGAAAATGTATGTCGGCGCGACGATGGCTTATAAGGTTCCGGGCCTCAACTGCTACGCTCGCATTCGGGCCAGAACCTTCTCGGGCAGCGACAACAGCGGCGTCGTGACGCTGTATCCCTCATCAGAGGTGGTGGCTGTGGAGCATGTTTACAACAACAATGACACGAAAGCCACGATGCGAGTGAGGCGCGAAGCTAACAAACTGGTGGTAACAGGGGTAAAGGCTAACGAACAAGTCCGGCTCTATCAGGCTAACGGCACTGTGATTGCCCGAAAACAAGCTGGTGAGGACGGCAAGGTTATCTTCCCTGTAACATATAACAGTGGTGTGGGCCTCGTGTCATCAGGTAAGGAAACAGTGAAGTTCATCTACTAGGATGAAGGAGTTTAAGGTGTTCAAAAAGTTTAAGTAGTTTATGAGAATGAAAAACGTTATATTGACAGTATTTCTGGCGGTGATGGCCGCCATGCCGGCTGCAGCAGTGGACATCACCGACCCCAATTTGATTTGGGACGGCGAGAAGATAGCGGATAAGATCGCTGCGTATCCGGACACCAAGAAAATCTACATCTACACGCCCGACCAATTCGTTGCCCTGCGTAAATTCTGGGACGATTTCGAGGACGGCGATCAGGGCTACAAGGGTTGGACCATCTATCTGATGAACGACATCGACCTGAACAACAAAAACTTCAACGACTATACCCTTGGATGGAACGACGATCACAAGTTCGGCGGCAACTTCGACGGCATGGGCCACACCATCAAAAACCTGAAAATCAACGGAAATGACAACAATCGTGCGCTCTTCGGCAAGATAGACAACGGCAAAGTCATGAACCTCAAACTGGAGAATGTGGACATCTGCGCCGGCGACGGTGACGACTGTCACATCGGTGCCCTTTGCGGCAGAATGTACAACCACAGCACCATCACCCACTGTGCTGTGGTGGGAGGAAGCGTGAGACAGTACGAAAGCGGCAACGACGAGTTTGGCGCCATCTGCGGCTATATGACCAACAACCACAACAGCATAGAATACTGTTATAGCGACATCACCGTGGAGGCCGACGCTCAGGTTGGCGGACTGGTGGGTAAGATAGAGCAGGGCGATGACCACACCTGTGGCATCTTTCACTGTTACTTCAGCGGAAAAGTCATCCCTCATAGCGACGATTGCGTTGGTGCCATTGCCGGTGAGCGTTACGGTCAGAGGCTGGTGAATAATTTCTACCTCTACCGCGATGACGGTGTGAAAGGCACCGGTTATGATGGCGGCAGCGGCGACCCCAGGGGTGACGAGATTGCGGCGTGCACGGATGTGCAGATGAAGCAACCCTTGCTGTTCAGCATGTATAATGATGAATACACCCTTGAGAGTGATGAGTATGTCTATACTCTTAACGGCTATCCCGAGCTGAAGGTGTTCCTGCGCTATAACTACGGCGACTCGTTCTACACGACGAACGTGGGCCACATGGGCGATAACGTGGCCGACTCCGTTCCCGGCTACCTGAGTGCGAGGTTCAAGACGGAGACGGAGGTGCAGAAGGATGACGGCCAGATCACCGTGATGGAGGTTGCCTCCTGCACCGTAGCGGTCGAAAAGGCCATTGGCGCCACGAGTTCGGGCGACTTTGTCGTCAACGACAACTTCCACTCCTATTTCAGCCAGATTCCGCTCACCACCACCGCCCTCGGCGCCAACGCCTTCGAGAATCTGGGCGCGGTGAATCGTGTGCTGCTGCCCGAGTCGCTCGACAGCATTGCTTACCCTCAGCGCCACAACGTGCAGGATGCCTTTGTGCTCAGCGACGGCTGCGCTGGCTGCACCGTGCGCGACGAGGTGCTCTACGACAAGAACCACCGCTACCTGCTCACGGCGCCCAAGGCGCCCACCGTGCTCACCATCCGGCAGGAGCTGGCCGACAACATCGCCGACTATGCCTTCGAGGGCATGAGCGGCCTGAAGACGCTCTATGTGGACACATGGGTGGAAGCAGGCACTGTGGTGGACAACGGTGATAACCCGCCGCCAGTCTTCAATCTGACGGGCGAACATACCTTCGCCGGTTGCCCGGCAGACCTTGACGTCTGGATAAAGGACGGCACCCAATACCAGCTCTTCCTCGGCTATCAGGGCTCCGGAGGATACGGCTACAGCAACGCCGACTATTGGCGGCTGTTCTACTCCGACTATCAGGACGTCCCCAACCATATGTTCACCTACTTCCTCGTCAACCGCAATGCAGGTCACATGTCCACGCTGATGCTCGGATATCCAGTGGAACTGCCCGAGGGTGTGACAGCTTGGTGGGCACAGGCAGTCGCTTCAGACAAGGTCACCATGAAGAAGATTGGCACACAGATAGTGCCTGCACAGACTCCCGTGCTGCTCACCTATGGCGACACAGGCCCCCTCTATCTGTCACACTATGACGGCGACGACCCGGGAGCTTCCACCGATTTCGAGAGCAACCTCTTCAAGGGCAGTGTAGACCCGGGAGGACATAACATGACCGATTCTGAGATGATGAGCAACTTCCTCACGCTGGGACGTCCCAAAGGCGACCAGACTTACGACCACCTGGGTTTCTACCTGTATCATCCCAAGAATCATGTGCTACCATCGTATGTCGCATGGATTGCCGTCAACGATGTTCCTCAGGAAGCCTTGGCAAAAGCCATGACAATAGATTTCGAAGAGCGCGAGGCAACGGGCATTCAGACGATGTCTGAAGCAAGAAGTCAGAAGGCTGATTCGTGGTACACCCTCGATGGTCGAAAGTTCCAGGGCCAGCCAACAGCCAAGGGCCTCTATGTTGTGAATGGAAAATTAGTAATCATCCGATAAAAGCCTGCCACTATGAAAAAGAGTGCTAAGAAAGCATATTCCTGTCCTGCGATCATGGTCATCGACCTGCCCTGCGAGGTGTTGCTCATCGGCTCTAATATTAATATAGACCCCATTAATAAAGACCCCTATGCAGATAAAGAGACGATAGACATTCCGCTGGACGATTTCCAGACGGATCCCGACGAGGGAACATTTGACGCACTATAAATAATTGTACATTCATTAGTGTCTCCGGGACACTAATGATTGGAAACATATTAGCAACCGATGATTAAGGTATATCAGGGACAGGACATTTGACTCAACGTATCAAATGTCCTGTCCCTATGATTCTTTAAGGTTAATACACACCTGAAACAATGTAACTTTGAAACTTTGAAACTTTTGTGTAAACCAAATCAGTTTAACCAAATGTTAAATTTCCGACATTTCCTGAATTACCCAAAAAAATTGTTATCTTTGCATTGTATTCAGAAAGCGGCCACTTGAAGAACACAACTCCTAACTTTCAACTCAACTTTTAATTTTTA
>CACYGK010000003.1 GCA_902774005.1 uncultured Bacteroidales bacterium
AAGCATAGGAACATCTCTCGATAATGAGAATTTCTATCCATAACTTCCAGTCTGCCACTATTTTATATTTCTCGTCGAAAGGATGAGAAAGAAGCAGGTTGTGCCGCACGAACGTACCCTGATGGCTTAGTGTGTCGGCAAAGATATGTGCATATATGTCAGTATATTTATCCCTTACCCTCTTGCCGTTATCACTTCTGATGACGTAACCCTCGATGACATCGGTCTTCAGACCTGCACTCTTGACAGTCTCCAACACATTCTTTCCATAGAACCAGTCACCTGCATTCATGAAGATGACATACTCACCCTTTGCGTGTTCGACTCCTTTGTTCATGGCATTGTAAGTACCTCCATCCGGTTCTGAGCACCACCATGCGATGTGGTCTGCATACTGTTGGATGATGTCTGTGGTACCATCTGTAGAACCTCCGTCAACTACCAGCAGCTCGTAGTCTGTACAGGTCTGCTGCACTACGGAGTCGAGAGTTCTCTTAATGTTTTCATGCTCATTATAGCAAACTGTTATTACAGAGAATGTAGGCATAATTCTTTCAGATATGATTGAGGGCGTATATTGGTTATTCAGATTTTCCTGATCAGGCAGTAGAGGTAGCCCAACCAGAATGATTTCTTAAGATACTGAGTCAGATGATTGACTTTACATTCAATACCGGATTGGGGATGTCGTTCAACAAGTGACTGGTAACCCCGCAGTTTATCCGCTAATTGTGACATAGGACTTGCATAAATGTCCATAGCACGATAGTCGGTTACACTTTTAAGTATGTGCTCTTTTAATGCCGGAGTTGTGTAATAATCCATACTTTCTTCCAGCAGTAAGGATGACGGGAGAAGGTCAGCTTTCTGCAGTCCCTTCTTCGTAAGTCCATCGGATGTAACCCTGTAAAAATACAGTACGTCGCTTATGGTACGTATGGACTTGACATAACGACAGTATTCCAAAGTGAATATCTCGTCTTCCCTGAAACTAACTTTTTCTGAAAAACGGATATTATGCTTTCTGATAATATCGGCACCAAACACTTTGTCCCATGTCCAACCGAATACATCTCCGTGTTTTCCGCACTTCAGTTCGTATATTGTATCTTCGATTGATTGCCTGTCCGTGCAATACCTGTCCGAAAGTACAGTCTTCCCTGTTTCCTCATTATCTGACATCGTAGTTTCACCGAAGAAGGTAATGTCAGCCATGGGGGAATACCCCAATACCGTCTGCAGATAATGAGGCGAGACCCAGTCGTCGGCATCGATGAAAGCAATCCAGTCGCCTGAGGCTTTCTCCAATCCGGCATTTCTGGCACTGCTTACTCCGCCGTTTTCTTTATAGAAGTACAAGAAACGATTGTCATTTTCGGCAAATGCTTTGCAAATAGAGGCACTACTGTCCGTACTACCATCATCAACAAGTATTACTTCAAAGTCTTTATAACTTTGAACCCTTATACTTTCTAGACACTCCTGCAAGTACCTCTCTGCATTGTATATCGGAATGATTATTGATACAATCGGCATATACTTAGCTTGTAGTTTAAACCCCGTAGGCCTGTTTCATGAAATCACCTCTTCTCAACCTGACTGCTACTGCGCGTACATTATTTATAATATGTGCGTAGTCCGCATTGCTCAGACCGGATATCGCCGAACTGATGTCGTGCAGACTTTTTACCGTAATGCCTATATTCTGCTCTTTTACCCAACCTGCCAACGACGATTGTTCCCATACTATCACCGGGATGCCGGCGGAAAGATAAAGTGATGTTTTGTGTGAGGTGTTGTAGCGGAGATATTCACCAAGGTCACCTGTGCACGAGTCGATGCTGTCGCCATCCCATACCAGACCCCATCCACCGGATATGCAGCCCGTCTCTTCAGGTTTAAAAACACCTGCATATTCTATGTTGCTGTTATTGGAGAAATCCAATGAACCGTCATGCATACCATACAGTCTGTAATGAATATCCGACGCCTCCTTTTCCTTTAGCAGTTCCTTCAGGAAGGCACTCTTCGATAGGTTGCCGGCAAACACCACTTCGTTTTTTTGTTGCTGAACCTTTGCTTCTGCCTGCATCGGATCGTCAGAATAGTAATCGAAAAGCCAAAGGATGCGCATAGGTGTGGTGACACCCAAGGCTTTCAATTTATCTGCCATAGCCTGAGTATGAACAATGAGCTGCGAGGCATTATTGAGTTTTCGCATTTCCTTGCTTGTCTTGTTGAACCTTATTGTCTGTACATCGTGTACCACAAAAACGACTTTCGCCTCACGTTCCAAACATTCCTTTGCTAATTTCTGCAGATATTTCCGGTAGAAGTCCTGAATGACTATGATGTCACCAAACTGAACCTCTTTGACAAATTTCTTAACCTGTCTGTCTGCAAGGAAGTCAGAAAAGAACGGGTAGTGATGATACCGTTTGCCTTCACCTAAAGAGTATTTATAGTTGATGATATCATGTTCCTCATACCCTAAATCCTTGAATGTATGAAGCACGTCCTTCCTTGCTTTGCTTTGAGCATTGACCTGAGCATCCTTGCCAAGTTTCACTACTTCATTTATGAATATGTGGCGTTGCGCTCTTGGTTCATTATGCGGTTTTACCACAGTCTCTTTCTGCCCCGTAAGTCTGAAATATTTATCCAGTACCATCAGCGAGATGAGGTCTTCGCGTCCTTTGTTTCGGAATTGAGCCACCCACTCATGAGCGTGTCTTATAATGGCTATTGCCTCATTGGGATGTGCTTCGTAATACTCTATTTTCTCGATTAAATCGTGATAATCGTCAGCTATTTCTATATAATGGTAGTTCGGGATGAGTTTACCTTCCATATACCATGTCTCACATGTAGGACGAGGCATCACAGCTATGCTGTTACTCGACATCACCCATTTCAGGTTTGATGCCACGTCGTTCCCCTCAAGAGCCATTATATAGCGATATTTCAAATGCTCGTATAGTGGCATCTGTTTCTGTTGGTAGTTGCTGTCGCTTGTACTCACAAGGTTGCACAAAGGATGGTCTTTCCATTGTGCTATGAATTGAATTCTTCTCGGTTTTCCGCCGGTGTCACCCCTAAAAATAATCCTGCATTGCTTCTCTTCCCATGTGAAGGGGTCGTCAACCCATGTGAAGTGCCGCACCTTGTCCAGATTGATGATTATATTGTTTCGGTTCTCGTCAGTGGGAAGGAGCGGACGACTTTTTGTAATCTCTGGAACGGGAAACATATAATTTACATCCCCCGGATTATAAGCCCATCGCAGTTCGGGTGAGAAAAATCTGATGTATTCGTATGCATCATAAAAATAAGTGCTGTTTACATAATCATGAACATACGATTCACGTTTCCTGTATGTGAAACTCTCTAATGAAGGTGCGTCGTCTGGCAATAAAATGCTCTCCTGAAATTTACAGTAGTAGTCAACCCGCTGCTGGATATACCGCTGTTCTTCAACAGGAAGATTATAATAGGCAGACAGTTTTCTGCACAGTTGTTTCTGTAGCCACCATGCAGGCCGTAGGCTTCGCAACATGCTTTTTGCGAAAAAAAACACGTGGCTGTTCTTGCGTGTGTGTCTGAAGAAGAAAGACCAGCAATGTCGTATGTGCTCTTTTATCTTTCCTGCCATGCTACTATCTGAACCAATATAATATGTGTTTGTAAAATCGTTTGTAAAACCATTTCAGTCGCTTCAGCGGTCTGGGTTTGGTCGGAATCATTGTGGGCATAGAGCCGTCACAACTACATTGTACTGCCAGACAGGGGTAGCTCCAATAGTAGTTTATCAGTCCCTGTTCTACCAGTTCCGTGTGGAAACGGTCAAGGGGCTGGTCACATCTGTTCTTCCTCACATAGTCGACGATAGCCTGAGCTGCCTTCCTGCTTATGTAATAACAGCCGGCAAACCTGTCGCGCTCTACCCTATACAGATATTGTCCTGCCTTTCTTCTGCTACGTGGCACCAGTAGCAGACTGCTTTCTTCGTAGTTTACCATGAGAGGTTCGTCGGCATGATTTTGTTCGATTTCATCGAGGGTTCTGAGGAATTTCCCGCGGAATCCGGAGAATAATCGGATATCGTCTTCAAAAACCAGAGCCCCCTGCAGTCCCATCTCCAATATGCGTTCATAAGCACGCAAACCCTTGTATGCACAACTGGTTCGCGGATAAACTCCATGCATGGTGTCCTCCTTACCGTTGTCAACGAAATAGTTGTCAAGAATCTCCGGAGTCAGGTCTTCCATATTTCCTTCAAGGATATATTCATACGGGAAACCCAATTTTTCCAGTTGCGACTGGACAAATGCTTCACGTTCCTTTTGACCGCGAACATGTATTACGAAGATGTGTATGTTTCTGTTTGATGGTGTCATTGCCCGCAAAGGTAGTGATTTTGTTTGCAAAATGTGAAATATACGAAGTAATTTTACTACTTTTGCACCAAATTACTGATAATGGATTTTTGTAAGAAGATACTACAACAGCCATTTTGGTGTAAATACAAAGTTGTATTTACGTTGTGGATGCTTATGGTTATTATCTCCGTAGGACTCCACATGCATAACTTCAACAATTATCTGATATACAAGTTCACCTTCTGGCATGCATATGACGGAACGAGTCTTTATGCAGCTTATCCGGAAGATCATTATGATATAAACCACTACGGACCTGTATTCAGTCTGATAATGGCTCCCTTTGCCGTTATTCCGTCTCTGTGGGTAGGGGTTTTCCTGTGGCATCTCGTCCTTGCACTTTTCCTCTGGTGGGCTATCCGTCAGAGTACATTCTCCTGGACCCAACAGGTAGTCATTTTCTGGTTTACGGCACATGAGATGCTCAATGCCTTGGGAATGTCACAGTTCAACGTTGCTACGGCAGCGATGATACTGCTTTCCTATATGTCTATCCGACGCGGTAAGGACGTGTGGGGTGCATTCTGGATTGTACTCGGCACCTTGGTTAAGTTGTATGGTATCGTCGGACTCGCCTTTTTCTTCTTTACCAAGAGCAAACCGAAGTTTCTCATGTGGCTTGTCATCTGGACTGTCGTTCTCGTTGCTGTTCCTATGCTGTTCTTCGGAGTACAGTACGAAATAAACCAGTATCGCGAGTGGTTCAGCTGTCTTATGGAGAAGGGAGGAGAGAATGCCTTGTCCGACTTCCAGAATATTTCCCTCTTGGGATTTGTACGCAAGATAGGATATGCTTGTTCCGCCGGACTCGATTCCTACTACGATGTATTTTGGCGCAGGTCTGTTCCTGATGCCTCAAACTGGTGGATGTCAACATGGAACGACCTCTGGCTCATCCTTCCGGGGTTGTGCTACGGAGCACTTCCATACCTTCGCATACGTCAGTACCGCAGCTACCCGTTCCAACTGATGTGTCTTGCTTCAGTACTTATGTTTGTCAATATATTCAGTACAGGAAGTGAGAACAGTAGTTACATCATATCCATGCTCGGTGTGGCAATTTGGTATATTGGAGTCCCTTGGCAGCGAAGTAGACTGGATATGGCATTGCTGATATTCTGTTTCTTCCTTACCTCACTGTCTCCTACCGACCTCTTCCCTGCATATCTCCGTACCCATTGGATACGTCCCTTTGCACTGAAATCCATACCGGTTGTCCTTATATGGCTGAAACTTGTGTATGAGATGTTAACACGGGATTACATGACAGAAAATATAGAATACAATGATTCCGAAGAAGATACACTATTGCTGGCTAAGTGAAAGTCCATTCCCTTCGAAGATTCAGAAGTGTATGGATACATGGTCGAAGGTACACCCCGACTATGAGATAATACGTTGGAGTACAAAAAACTTCGATGTCAATTCCGTGCCTTACGTCAAAGAGGCATACGAGGCAAAGAAGTGGGCTTTTGCAGCCGATTATATCCGTATGTATGCTCTCTATACTCAGGGTGGAATCTACTTGGACTCAGACGTATTCTTATTAAAGCGTTTTGACGATTTCCTCGACAATTCATTCTTCTCCAGCATGGAGTACCATCCTATCCAGATAGAGAAATGCGGTACCATGCAATACATTGATACTGAAGGTCACCGTACAGCCGATGTCTTTATCGAAGGCATACAGATTCAGGCTGCCGTGATGGGTGCTGAGGCTGGCAGTCCGTTCGTTGCCGAAGTACTTGAATGGTATAAGGACAAGCATTTTGTGAAGGAAGACGGAAGTCTGCGTACCGATGTCCTGTCACCTTATATCTATGCCCGTGTGGCAGAACGTTATGGATTCGTATATAAGGATATCGACCAGCTGCTTCCCGGACGCATCCATATCTATCCTTCCGAAATATTTGCCGGCAACAAACACGAGGTCACTCCCCGCAGTTATGCCATCCACATGTGTGCCCACAGCTGGCATCCTTCTCTCAAGGAGAAAATTAAAAAGTGGTTAGGAATCAAACAACAAGTAAAAGTACAAGATGGGAAATTATAGTATCAGTTCTCCTATGACTTTCAAGGACCGTGTCATCTATGCATTACTGTATGGATTCGCTTATGCCTTGTCTTTGTTGCCGTTCAGGGTACTGTTCCTGCTGTCCGACTTTATATTTGTCATACTTTACCATTGGGTGAAATATCGCAGACCTGTGGTTCGGAAAAATCTTCGCGATTCTTTTCCTGAAAAGTCGGATGAAGAACGTGCTGAGATTGAACGTAAATTCTACCATTTCTTCTGCGACTATATCTTCGAGACCATCAAGATGATGTCGATGAGTAAGGCAAAGATGCAACGTCACATGCAGTTCAAGGGAATGGAACACGTGTGCAAGGCATGTGACGAAGGACATAGCGTAGCCCTGTATCTCGCCCACTATTGCAATTGGGAATGGGTCACATCCATCACCCTTGGCATACCTCCATACGCATTCGGCGGACAGGTTTACCACATCCTTGAGAGCAAGGCATTCGATGCGTTTATGCTGAAACTCCGCAGTCGTTGGGGGTCTGAAAACATTGAACGCCATATCCTGCTCCGGAAGGTCGTATCGGAGTATAGGAAAGGGAAAAAAATGGTGATTGGATTTATTTCCGATCAAGGTCCGGAGATGCATACAATCCACCATTGGACACAGTTCCTCAATCACGATACAGCCGTCATTACAGGTACTGAAACTGTTGCAAAGAAGTTCGACTTCTCCTGCGTTTACCTTGACATAATCCGTGAGCGCCGTGGGTATTATACTGTGAACGTGATACCTCTCACAAAGATTTCTGCTGATTACAAGGACTTTGAGATTACAGATATGTATTTCAAGGCTCTCGAACAGTCAATACGCCGTCAGCCTGAAAACTGGTTGTGGACACATAACCGTTGGAAGCGTACCCGCAAACAGTACGAAGAGTATATAGCAACCCATCCGCACAACAAAGAAGAGAAACTATGATATTTGTACGTGATAAGAGTCAGATGTGCAACAACCTTCTGCAGTTTGCACATGTCTATGCTTGGGCTCGCGAGCATAACCGCAGCGTCATGTCCATGCGTTTCAGTTACAAATACAAGTTCTTCCGTATAAGCCGTTCCCGTTTCGTCAGTTTTCCGCTCTATCTCTTTGCCAAATACATGTCTGCCCTGAAACTGCTTCCTACAGCCAGTTTCAAACATGAGGAATGTGATGCACAGGCTTTGGAAAAGAAGATGCTGAACCGTCGTCACATAGTTGTCAGCGGATGGTATGTGCGTTTCTACGACCTCTTCCTGAAGTACAGGGACGAGATATGCCAGCTTTTCACTATCGATTCCAGCATTACCGAACCCGTACGCCGGAAGATGTCCGAGTGGGATGGCATCCGACTTGGAGTACATATCCGTCGGGGTGATTATGCTGCGTGGCGAGGTGGAATCTATTGTTACAGCGATGAGAAATTTGCCCAATTCATCGGACAGTTTGCGGCTCTTATACCTCAAAAGACCATCGATGTATTCCTTTCCACCAACGACCCCTCAGTTTCTGCCGATACGTTCACACGACTCGTGTCCAACCCTCTGGTACGAATCCATCTCTTACAAGGCAATGGTGTGGAAGACCTCTATATGCTTTCTGAGTGTGATTACATCATGGGACCTCCAAGCACATATTCACTCGTTGCCTCCATGTACCGTGATGTTCCGTTGTGCCGTATGGACACAGTAACAGACGGACCACTTCAGTTGTCCGACTTCCGTCACTTCGATTATTGGTTCCGCAGGGTTGTGTAAACATATCTGTTTACATGGCAAGACGCAGACCTACCAGATCACGTCTGCGGCGTTGGTCATACATGAATCTGTTGGTTGAGCGGCAGTATCGTGGTGAACAGTCAAAACCGCCTCCACGTATCACGTGGAAATTATTTGAAAACTTCCCTTCAGGTGTTTTCCTGTACCAGTCCTCACACCATTCCCACACATTTCCCGACATGTCATACAGTCCCAGTTCGTTGGGTTTCAGCTGTGCTACCGGATGCGGCAGGTGCACAGTATAGTTTGACAGTGTATATGCCACTTCATCGATATTATTGCTGCCTGAGTAGGTATATCCTTCCGATTTTCTTCCTCCTCTCGCAGCATATTCCCATTCGGTTTCGGTAGGCAGTCTGAATTTCATTCCTGTCATCTTATTCAGTCTTTCGATGAAAGTCTTACACATGTCGAATGTTACATATTCCTTCGGCATCGTGTTGCCCCTTTCCGTGGCGACATTCTTACCCATGACGACACTCCACAGTTCTCGAGTTACCTCAGTCTCTCCGATATAGAAGTTGTTGACAAGAACCTCATGTCTCACTTCGTCCTCGTCTGCCTCAGGGTCATTTTCCGATGCTCCCATCATATACTTGCCACCCTGTACGAATTTCATCTTGAAGGTGACTCCATTTACGATGAAAACTCTTGTAGTTGCTGGTTTCTGAGCCATCAGTCCGATTGGCAGAAGGAGGAATACCACTATTGCTACCACCTTTTTGTTTACAACCGGTAGCGGACCTACTGCCCACCACAGAATGCGTAACCAGCAGAAGAAGTAGGTATATACGTCGAGCCAGAATGTCTTATGGACAAACTTGTGTATCCATGCCGGACACAGTACGTCGGTAGGCAGGATGCAGAAGTTGACAACCAGTGACCAGAACAGTGTCCAGTCTATCCATGTGCGTTTGGGTTGCAACCAGAATGCCATAGCGTAGAACGGCAAACAGATAACGTATGTGTGTGTCTCGGGCAGGTCGCTGAACAGAATCATGAATCCGGTGATGACAGCAAGAACCTGTACCCTGAACTTGAAATCGCCCCATCGCTTATATCTCCAGAAGAAGAGGATTCCCAAGACGGCAAACACTACAACCTGTACCACGCGGTAGTTGGGAAGCAGGAAGGGTTTCAGTCCTCGTGCAAACAAAATACCGATGAATTCGGCATCGCTGTGGTGACTTGATATCATGTCGAACATCTGGGAATAGAGTTGCATGGGGTGCTCGAAACTGGTGTTCAGCATGGGCAGACAGAACAACACAGCTCCACAGAGTATGGCATAGCCGAAGTTGCGCCATACCTTAGGGTAACAGAGCAGAATGGCTAGTTCGGCAACTCCGTATATCTTGGTAAATGTTGAAATCATGATTAAAAGTACAGCCCAGAATCCCTTACCTCGTTCAAGCAGGATGAATGCGAATATGAAGATGTAACAGACTACCAGGTTATACTGATAGCAGAACACCGACTGGAGTACTAGGGAAAGCATGAAAAGGAAAATCCAGCTTTTATATTGCTCAAAGCGTGATGGAAGTTTCTTGATGGCGAGGGCAAACAGACTGTAGTTTCCCAGATTCCAAACGAACGGACCTAACCACCAGGGCAGGTAGAAAATGGGAGCGAACAGTATATTGAAAATAGGCGGGTATGTATAATACAGGGCATGTACCTGAGCGTACTCCAGACTGTAGGCACTCAGTCCTTCCCAGAACATACGTGTGGCATCCTGATAGTCGAAGTAGTTTGTGTTTCTGCCACGTGCCACTTCCAGCAATGTTGCTATAAAGGCAATGAGCAGTCCCAAGTAGAATATATTGTTGAACTTGCTAAAGAAATTCTTTATTGCAAGGGCTGTTTTTTTCATATTATGATGCTTGAATATGTTTCTGATTCCTATTTATCTCCGTATGTCAGTTCATCGCCGTTCATGCGTTCCATATAACTCTGGATGACAGCTTTCAGTCTCTTCTCCATGTGTTCGGTCCTTGCTGCCTCCCTCTCCTTCAGGTCTTCAGTAAGCATCCGGTCTTTCTTGTAGTTATATAGAGCTTTCGTATTTTCTCCGTCAAACATCAGGGCATAGCCGTCTTCCTCGTATTGGTAAATGCCGTTGTTATACTGCACAGCCCACGTCCTGTGGTCGGGTGTCTTAGTCAGATCACTTCCGAATGCCACATACGGTTGGTCATATCCCACCATACCCAGTATCGTAGGCATTATGTCTATCTGCTGGGCTATACAATGACGGCGTTCTGCCTTCAGTTCTCCCGAAGGGTCGAAGAAGAGTATCGGTGCACCGTAAAGTCCGAGTGCCGTTCCGTATTCCGGATGGTCTATCCAATTAGTATGGTCACTCGTCAGTACAAACAGAGTGTTCTCATACCACGGTTGTTTCTTGGCTGTTTCGAAGAACTTCCTCAGAGCCATGTCCGTATATCTGATGCATTTATGTATGGGGTTCTCCCCCTCCTCGAGGAATATATCCTTGTACTCCTCAGGTACGTTGAACGGATGATGACTTGAGGCTGTGAACAGAGCCGTGACGAACGGTTCCTGCATCTCCGACATCTGCAGGGCGAAATACTGCATGAAGGGTTCGTCCCAGATAGCCCACGTACCGTCAAAGTCTTTTTCTCCGTCAAAACGCTCGTCTTCGTCATATTCGTTCCTGCCGTGATACTTCTTGAATCCTGTGGCACGGGCAAACGCCTGGAATCCCATCGAACCGTTTTCTGCTCCGTGGAAGAATGCCGACTCATAACCGATTTTTCCCAATTCACCGGCAATTCCACTCACTTCATTGAGCGATGCAGGAGTCAGGAAGAACGGTTCTACAAACATCGGAATACTGCTCAGTATCGAAGGCATGCCGTCAATGCTCTTCCTGCCGTTGGCAAACGTGTAGTCGAACGACAGGCAATGGCGGTACAGCGAATCCGTAAACGGGGTATATCCCTTGTAGTTTCCTTCTTCCAGCCCTTCGTTGTAGGCTCCGATATATTCTCTGCCGAAACTCTCCACTATGAGTACCACCACATTCTTGCGATTTGCTTTCATACCGGCTGCTGGGTAGTGTACTGGCGAATAGACCCTCTCCAGTTCTGCTTCATCCATGTATTGGGGTACGGCGAACGGCTTCTTGCCCCATGTGCGGATTATTGAGAACGGTGTGTTCAGTATTACTGCTGCCTCCTGCGGTTGGTTCACATACTGGTTTGCATTACTTATGGTTATGGGTCTTACGGCAGTAGTCATACCACCTCTCATACCCCATACACATAGTGGTACGTAAATCACCAGACAGCATAACGTCACCAGCCAGTATGCAATATACCTTTTCCTGTGGGTCAGTATTATCTGACCTCTCGGATGGGCATACAGGAAGTAGAGAGCGACAGCCATCGCGATTACGAATAGTACCAGATACCAGTGGTTCACAAATTCCGTCATGAAGATACTGCCCAGATTATCCTCATTGCCGAATTCCTGCATTACCGATGCCGTAGTTCTTCTGCCTGTATATTGGAAATATACGCAGTCGGTGGTGTTTGCAGCTATGCAGATAGTATTTGTGACAATGAAAATCCACTTTGCCACTTTTCTCCATCTTGCCATTGTCACAAACGTAAACGGCAACAGCATCATCAGTGCATATAGACTATTGGTATAGAGTATGGCAGAAGTGTCAAACGTCAGACTACCCTTTATCAGATCATCCCAACTGTTCTGAAAAAGCGTGTCTTTGTACACGTTCCAGTTCTCCACTACAAACACCACCCTGCACAGGGCATACACCACGTACATCAATAGCAGATTACATGCCAAAGCAATAGCATTTGACATGGCTCCTTTCCTTATATTTACCAAACTTTTCATTTTCTGAGCGCAAAGGTAGACATTGTTAATTAAAAATTCGTACTTTTGCGACAAATTTCTCATTCATGAAGCAATACGACTATCTCATCGTGGGGTCTGGTCTCTTCGGAGCCACCTTCGCATACAAAGCCCGAAAGGCTGGAAAGAAGTGCCTTGTCATAGACAAGCGCCCGCATCTTGGAGGTAATGTGTATTGCGAATCCATCGAGGGAATCAACGTTCATAAGTACGGCGCACATATCTTCCACACTTCCAATCTGCAGGTGTGGAACTTCGTCAATTCCATCGTACCTTTCAACCGCTACACCAATTCTCCTGTAGCCAACTTCAAGGGACGGCTCTTCAACCTGCCGTTCAACATGAACACCTTCTACCAGATGTGGGGAGTGACCACCCCTGTTGAGGCTCAGACAAAAATCGACGAACAGCGTCAGGAAGCCCTCCATACCATGCAGAAGGCAGGAGTAAGTGAACCGCGCAACCTCGAAGAACAGGCTCTCCTGCTCATTGGTCGTGACATCTACGAGACTCTCATCAAGGGTTATACCGAAAAGCAGTGGGGACG
The DNA here is from genome assembly GCA_902774005.1 of uncultured Bacteroidales bacterium. GTDB lineage: Bacteria > Bacteroidota > Bacteroidia > Bacteroidales > Bacteroidaceae > Minthosoma. Next base: position 12,731 of record CACYGK010000003.1, read on the forward strand.
TAAGTGTACCGACCTTCCTGCATTCATCATCAAGCGTCTGCCCGTACGTTTTGTCTATGACAATAATTACTTCAACGACAAATATCAGGGAATACCCATCGGGGGCTACAACCGTCTTATCGACGGACTGCTCGAAGGCATTGAAACCAGAGTCAATACCGATTTCTTTGCCGACCGCACCCATTGGGAAGGCATAGCCGAACGTATAGTGTTCACAGGTAAGATTGACGAGTTCTACGACTACCGCTTTGGACATCTCAACTACCGTACTGTACGTTTCGAACAGCAGACTCTCGACCAGCCCAACTATCAGGGCAATGCCGTAGTCAACTATACCGAAGCGTCCGTTCCATATACCCGCATCATCGAACATAAGCACTTCGAACAGTTCGGCTCTGAGGTATATGACAATCCCAAGACCGTCATCTCGCGTGAGTACTCCACCGAGTGGCAGGACGGCATGGAACCCTACTATCCAGTCAACGATACTGTCAACAACGCCTTGGCTGAGAAGTACCGCCAGTTGGCTGCTGCCGAGCCGAACGTCATCTTCGGCGGACGTCTGGCAGAGTACCGCTACTACGACATGGCACCCATAATCGAAAAAGTACTGAACATACAGATATGATAACCTATACCACCGAAGGAGTGAAGATGCCACCCATCCGTCGTCGCGACGTGAGTGCCTGGATAAAGGCTGTGGCACAGTCATACGGCAAGAAAGTGGGCGACATAGCCTACATCTTCTGCGACGATGCAAAGATACTTGATGTCAACCTCAAGTACCTTCAGCACGACTACTATACCGACATCATCACGTTCGACTATTGTGATGATCTTGCCGCTATGGGAATCAGCGACACCATCTCCGGTGATATGTTTATCTCGCTCGATACCGTTCGCACCAATGCCGAGGGACTCGGAGTCGACTATCTTCAGGAACTCCATCGCGTCATCATCCACGGCATCCTCCACCTCCTAGGTATCAATGATAAAGGTCCGGGAGAGCGCGAGATTATGGAAGCAGCCGAGAACAAAGCATTAGCTTTGCTAAAATCATAACCCATTTAACCCAATAACCCCAATAAGCCCATAATAAACAACCCCAATATGAAACGTAACATTGTAATCACAGGTGGAGCCGGATTCATCGGCAGCCACGTAGTCCGACTCTTCGTCAACAAATATCCTGACTACAACATCATCAACCTCGACAAACTCACCTATGCAGGAAACCTTGCCAACCTCAAGGACATAGAGGACCGTCCTAACTATAAGTTCGTCAAGATGGACATCTGCGACTTCGATGCTTTCTACAAACTGATGCAGGACGAACATATCGATGGAATCATCCATCTTGCAGCTGAAAGTCATGTGGACCGCAGTATCAAAGACCCCTTCACTTTCGCTCGTACCAATGTGATGGGAACCCTCTCTCTCCTTCAGGCTGCAAAACTCTACTGGGAAAGTCTGCCTGAGAAATATGAGGGAAAGCGCTTCTACCATATCTCTACCGATGAAGTATATGGAGCACTTCAGATGACCAATCCTGAAGGCATCCCGTCACCTTTCACTACCGTTGCATCGAGTGCCGAGCACCATGCAGCCTACGGAAAGGACTTCTTCCTTGAGACCACGAAGTACAATCCTCACTCTCCCTACTCAGCAAGTAAGGCGAGCAGCGACCACTTCGTACGTGCCTTCCACGACACCTATGGCATGCCGACTATCGTCACCAACTGTTCGAACAACTACGGACCCTATCAGTTCCCTGAGAAACTCATACCTCTCTTCATCAACAACATTCGTAACCGCAAACCTCTGCCTGTCTATGGCAAGGGTGAGAACGTGCGCGACTGGCTCTATGTCGTTGACCATGCACGTGCCATCGACACAATCTTCCACAATGGCAAGATAGCTGAGACGTACAATATCGGCGGTTTCAACGAGTGGAAGAACATCGACATCATCAAGGTGGTCATCAAGACCGTTGACCGTCTGCTCGGCAGAAAAGAAGGTGAAGACCTCGATCTCATCACTTACGTCACCGACCGTCTGGGTCATGATGCACGTTATGCCATCGACTCCCGCAAACTCCAGAAGGAACTGGGTTGGGAACCGTCTCTCCAGTTCGAAGAAGGTATCGAGAAAACCGTCCGCTGGTATCTCGACAACGAAGAATGGCTCAACAACATCACCAGCGGAGAGTACGAAAAGTACTACGAGAGCATGTACAAAGACAGATAAGTCGTAGGAATCGCTCGTCGTATTTCTGTAAAGTTAGCTCTGCTCTTGCTTACTCGCAAAATTCCAAGCGCTTAGAATTTTAGTTTCAAGCGCTTGGAATTTAATTTCTAAGCGCTTAGAATTTCAGCACGGCAGGCGCACCCCGAAAAAGTCGAATAGTAGTGGGATATAGTTGCCTGCGGCTAAGTACTCCCGCTCGACAATGAAAATAAAACATTTTATTTTGCATTGTGCTCACTTATTCGTACTTTTGCACCATAATTTTGTGATAAACAACGATGAAGAAGTTTACAGAGACTATGAACGCGGTGGTGGAGAAGCTTGTGGAACCACAATCGTGCAAGGATCTGCTCAGGGAGTATAACGAGGGTGCACCGCTGCCTTCGGGTAAGGCTCTGGAGGAGATTATCGAACTGGCAAGAAGTATTTTCTTTCCCGGCTATTACGGAAATCCGACGGTGAATGCAGGTACGCTGCGCTATCACCTGGGTGTGAACATAGAACGTCTGTACACGCTGCTCATCGAACAGATTCAGGCGGGTCTGTCGTTTGCCGATTACAGGAATGTGAGTGCGTATGCTGCTTATAACAAGCAGACTATTTATAAGGAACTGCACCGCATGGCGACGACGAGGGCTGAGGCTTTCATCGGAAAACTGCCTGAGATTCGCCGTGTGCTGGCTACGGACGTGAAGGCTGCATACGACGGTGACCCTGCTGCAAAGAGTTTCGGAGAGATTATCTCGTGCTACCCTATCATCAAGGTGCTGACGATTTACCGTATGGCGCACGAACTGTGGTCGCTCGACGTTCCTCTGATTCCGCGTATGCTGACTGAGCTGGCTCACTCGGAGACGGGTGTGGATATCCATCCGGGAGCACAGATTGGTGAGTATTTCACTATCGACCACGGAACGGGTGTGGTGATAGGTGAGACTTGTATCATCGGCAATAACGTGAAGTTGTATCAGGGTGTGACGCTTGGTGCCAAGAGTTTCCCACTGGATGCCGACGGCAATCCTATCAAGGGTATCCTACGCCATCCGATATTGGAGGACGATGTCATCGTATATAGTAATGCTTCGATTCTGGGACGTATCACTATCGGCAAGGGTGCCGTGATTGGCGGTAACGTTTGCATCACTCAGGATGTGGAGGCAGGAACGACAATAACACAGAAATGATGGAAACAACAATAATAGCAAAGACTTTCAAAGGACTGGAAGAGGTTCTGGCAAAGGAGATTATCGCCCTGGGAGGCAATAATGTGGAGATTGGCAACCGTATGGTGAGTTTTACGGGTGACAAGGAGATGCTGTACAGGGCGAATTTCTGCCTGCGTACTGCTATCAAGGTGCTGAAACCGATTGCTACGTTCAAGGCTGAGGATGCCGACCAGGTGTATGAGAAGGCAAAGCGCATAGACTGGGCGGAGTATATGGATGTAGACACTACGTTCCTCGTGGACGCTGTGGTGTTCTCGGATGCGTTCCGCCATTCGCAGTTTGCTGCCTACAGGATGAAGGATGCCATAGCTGACTACTGGCGCGAGAAGACGGGTGAGCGTCCGAATGTGAGTATCACGAATCCGGGACTGAGGATAAATCTGCATGTATCGAACGAGGACGTGACTGTGTCGCTGGATGCGAGCGGTGAGTCGCTCCACTTGCGCGGATATAAGGTGAAGAATACGGAGGCTCCTATCAATGAGGTACTGGCGGCTGGACTTATCATGCTGTCGGGATGGGACTGCACGTGCGACTTGATAGACCCGTTCTGCGGTTCGGGAACCATCTTGATTGAGGCCGCTCTGATAGCCCGTAACATTTATCCGGGTGTGTTCCGCAAGGAATATGCCTTTGAGAAATGGAAGGACTACGATGCTGACCTCTTCGAACGTATCTATAATGACGACAGCGAGGAAAGGGAGTTTGACCACCATATATATGGTTATGACATAAACAGCCGTGCCGTGCAGATAGCACAGGAGAATGTGAAGTCGGCTGGTGTGGCAAATATCGTGGAGGTGATGCAGAGAGACATTGCCGAGTTTGAACAGCCCGAGGAGCGTGCCATCATGATAACGAACCCGCCTTACGGCGAACGTATCGGAGCTGTGAAGGGAAGCAATCTGGAGGAACTGTACACTACGATCGGCGAAAGGCTGAAACATGCGTTCATCGGTGGCGACGCCTGGGTGATAAGCAACAGGGAGGAGTTCTTTGCGAATATAGGTATGCGTCCTTCAACCAAATTTGCCCTTTTCAACGGCAGTATCGAGTGTGAATTCAGGAAGTATCAGATATTCGACGGCAAACTGAAGAAGCAGCGCGAACAGGGTGTCGATATCAAGTCGGCTGAGGAGCGCAGGCGCAATGCGAAGTTCAAGCCTCACAGGAGGAACGAGGACGGCGGTTGGGCACGCGAGAAGGACACAGACGACGAGGAGCACTACTTCAAGGCTAAGCCGTTCAAGGACGGATATCACAAGGGTAAGGGTGAGCGTCGCGAAAGGGACAGCGAGAGACCAGAGAGACCACAGCGTATGACTCCGTACGAACAGCGTCGTCGCATGTATGAGGCGATGGACGATGAGGAGGCGGAAATCATCAAACGCCACCTGAAGAAGTGGGAGAAGTAAGGGTTAAGGGTTAAAGAAGGGCGACAAGTCGATAAAAGGTGGCGCCTAAAAGTGAAATTCTTTTGGAACCGGATCGTAACCGCTACCGCCCCAGGGGTGGCAGCGCAGGATGCGTTTCACAGCTAAGTAGAGTCCTTTGAAGGGTCCGTGGCGGCGAATTGCTTCAACGGCGTATGCGCTGCATGTGGGTGTGAAACGGCAACTGGGTGGTGTGAGCGGTGAGATGCACGTACGATAGAAGTATATGGGTAGGAGGAGCAGGAAGGAAAGTATCCTGTTCAGTATGTTCTGATGGCGTAAGGATGAGAAAGGATTACGGCTCATAAGCTGTCGGCTATGCGCATTAACGATTTCACCACGGATTTATGGACGAGACGACTGTCGTGCAGGTGGTCGGCTATGCAGATGAAGGCGATGTCGATGTGACGGGTGTCGTCTTGTAGTTTTTCGTTCAGAATATGTTTGTTGAGCCGGAAGGCTTCGCGTACCTGACGTTTCACACGATTGCGGTCGACGGCATGGTGAAAGCGTTTTTTGGGTACGGAAACAAGGAAACTCACCGATGGAACCGGTGATTCTGCAGTACGTTCGCTTATCATCCACACTGTGCGCAGAGGGTAGATAGCTATCGATGAATTAGAGGAAGAAAAGAGTTGGTCAACGACTAAACGGCTATGTATGCGTTCAGCCTTGGAAAGACCGTAGGCATCAGGATTTGCCATTCTTGAGACGCTTTGCAAATTCTTCAATCATTGCAGGCACGCTGCGCAGTTCGGCAGTAGGAGTGAGGTCGACACGCAGTCCGGCTTTCTCGGCTTCGTTGACTGTCTTGGTACCCAGGCAGGCGATGCAGACCTTACCTTGCTTGAAGTCGGGGAAGTTCTTCACGAGTGAGTGGATTCCTTCAGGAGAGAAGAATACGAGCATGTCGTAGTCGAGTTTCTCGTCGGATGTGAAGTCGTTGGCAACGGTGTAGTACATCACAGCCTCGTCGTGCTCAACACCTGCCTCTTCGAGCAGATTGAAGATGTCGTCGTTGTGGGCAGAAGAAAGCGGAGCGAAGTATCTCTCCTTATTGTGCTTCTGAATGAACGGAAGCAGGTCGGCGAGCTTGCCTGACTCAGGGAAGAAGTTCTTGCGCTTGCGGTATTGTACGTATTTCTGCAGGTAGAGCGATACCTGTTCGGACACGCTGAAATACTTCATGTCTGTAGGGATGTTGACACGGAGTTCCTTGCAGAGAGCAAAGAAATGGTCGATAGCATGGCGCGATGTAAAGACGATGGCTGTATGACCACCTACCGAAACGTGTTGTGAACGGAAATCCTTGGAAGTCATCGGTTCAATCTTGATAAAGGGACGAAACACCAATTCAAGATTGTACTTTTCTGCTACTTCGAAATATGGCGACTTGGTCGTCTGGGGACGTGGTTGAGATATGAGAACTTTTACCATCAGTACAATACGTTTGCCTCAATAAAAACATCGCTTGCCCATTGCAGAAATCTCCACAATAATATGTTGGGCACTAATTCAACGCTGCAAAGGTACAAAAAAATCAAAAATGCCCCATATTTTTTTATCTGAAAGTTAATGAATAGCTTGAAAATGAGCAGTATTTCATATAAAAACGTCAGAAATGCATAGCAAAATAACACAATCTGCGGACTTATGTCAGAATAAAGTTCGAGCAGGATAATGGCATAACAAGGGAACGAACATAGCGACGTAATGAACAGATAACTGGTGGTCCAGTGCCGACTTGATTCGATATCGAAGAATGTCCAGTTGACTACGTTGTAGAGGTAGAGTTTCAGGTAAATAAAACCTGAAAACAACAGGACGAGTATGACGAGTACCCAGTAGGGAACGTTCAGCGTCGGAGAGAATCCGCTGCGGTGAACCAGTTCGTCGAATACGGAAAGGGAAACGGTGAAGGCAGAAATGAATATGAGAACGGCGGTGTTGAGCCAGAAGTTCTTGGTCACCACCCCGCGTTCTGCATATTTACGTTCGCGCCTGAAGAAATAGCGCAGGTTATGCACTATCTGTCGGCGCGACTGATATACTATGACGGACAGGAGCGAGAGGGCAAACAGCAGCAGAAGGATGAAGACGCTGTCGCCGGCTACGATGTAAGGACGCTCTAACATGCTTCCCATGAGCGGAGAGAGGGGTTAAATGCCGAAAGCACGCTTGATGTCGGAGACGGCATCGAGTTTTTCCCAGGTGAAGAGTTCTACCTCGATATCCCTGCTACCCTCGTAACGGTTGTTGAAATGCTTTACGATGACTTGTGGCTCGCGACCCATGTGTCCGTATGCTGCTGTCTCCTCGTAGATGGGGGCACGCAGTTTGAGACGCTGTTCGATAGCCTTAGGACGAAGGTCGAAGAGAGACGGAATGTGCTTTGCTATTTCGCCGTCGGACATGTTCACGTGACTGCGTCCGTAGGTGTTGACGTAGATACTTACGGGTTCTGCCACACCGATGGCATAACTTATCTGAACCAACATTTCATCGGCTACTCCGGCTGCCACCATGTTCTTGGCAATGTAGCGGGCTGCATAGGCTGCGGAACGGTCGACCTTGCTCGGGTCTTTGCCTGAGAAGGCACCACCGCCATGAGCACCTTTGCCTCCGTAGGTGTCGACGATAATCTTACGACCAGTAAGACCTGTGTCACCATGTGGACCACCTATGACGAACTTACCTGTAGGATTGACGTGGTAGGTTATTCTGTCGTTGAAAAGGGCTTTTACCTTGGGATTACTGATGGAATCGATGACACGCGGAATAAGTATCTTCTCCACGTCTTCACGGATTTGTGCAAGCATGCGGCTGTCAGCCTCTTCCTGAGTCATTCCATCGGTAGGAAGTACGAATTCATCGTGCTGTGTACTTACGACGATGGTATCGATGCGCAGTGGTGTGCCGTCGTCGCCATATTCCACTGTCACCTGACTCTTGGCATCAGGGCGCAGGTAAGAGACGGTCTTGCCGTTCTGGCGCTGATAGGTCATCACCTTGGCTTCGCGACGTATGTCGGCAAGTACGCGCAGGATGCGATGAGAGAGGTCGAGGGCAAGAGGCATGTAGTTTTCGGTTTCGTTGGTAGCATAACCGAACATCATACCCTGGTCGCCGGCTCCCTGCTGCATGGGGTCTTCACGTTCGACACCACGATTGATGTCTGCCGACTGTTCGTGGATGGCATTCAGTACTCCGCACGACTCGGCGTCGAACTTATAAGATGACTTGGTGTAACCTATACGGGTGATTGTGCGGCGCGCCACCTCCTGAAGGTCGACATAGGTGTTCGACTTCACTTCTCCTGCCACAACTACCTGTCCGGTGGTACAGAGGGTTTCGCACGCTACTTTCGAATTGGCATCGTATGCCAGCAGTTCGTCAAGAACCGCATCGCTGATCTGGTCAGCAATCTTGTCAGGATGTCCTTCGCTGACAGATTCAGATGTAAATAAATATCCCATAATCTTTTAGCATTTTTTGTGTGGTTGCAAGCTGAGCAAATCTATCCACATATTATATAAATGTATGTTATCTGATTATTATCTTGCTTACGGCTCCGTCCGCTTTCTTTATGATGTTGACACCTCGCTGCAGGGATGTCTGAGGAGTGCCCGACAGGGAGAATATTCCGACGGTTTCACCGGCAGTTGCAGCAGGTAGTCCGGCTACGGATGTCTCTTTCTCGTATTCAGCACGGAAACCGACGGTAGTACTTTCGCTACCCTTCACCTGATAGGTATATGCATAGTCGCCCTTGGCAAGGATATAAACCGAACCGCCGGTATGGAGAAGGTCGGCATCGATGCTCATGCCCATACACTTGGTTTCATCGCCGCTTTCGTATATACTGGCACCACTGGCAGTTATTTTAACATCGGTGGAATCGCTGAATGTGACCCAACCGCCATTGTTGACAGTCTTGGCTGTCTGCTGCTTTGCCCTGATGCCCTTAGAACCGTCGCCTGTGACATCGATGGTGATGTTACCGCCAGGGATATATGCCAGCCAGTTGGTCTTGAGACCCGTAGAACCCTTTCCTGTGACATTTATATTGACGTCGCCGTCGAGAATGGTCAGAGTACTGTCTGCCTTGATTCCATCGACATCATCGGCAGAAACGGTGAGGTTGAGTGTACCACCCTTGATGAGTACCGTACCGTAATCGTCGGAGTCGATGCAGTCGCCTCCCACATTTTTTATATTAAGAGTACCACCGTTCATCTTGAAATAGTTGTTGGTATTGGCTTCCTTACCTTTTCCGCAATGGATGCCGTCGCCTACAGCCGAGAGGATGTTGATGGTATCGATGGACTTCTTGATAAGAATATATTCCTTTGCCGAGATGGCATGTTTCACGTTTCCTGTAACGTTGAGTACGCCTGCACCTCCGAACTCAGGGTGACCCGTAGTATAGAGTGCAGCTTTCTGTTTCCCCTCAGCATAGTCGGTCAGAGTGTTTACTGTGCCTTCTGCCAGTTCGAAGTCGATACGTTTTCCGCATTCGATATCGATGGCTGCACCCTTACCGCTTGTGATACTTACTCCGTTGAGACGGAGGGAGAGTTTGTAGTCGCCTGCAATGGTCAGTCCGCCTGCCGAAGTGGAACCATACACGTCGTATACGTATTCTTCGTCGTCGGTAGTAGAGCGGAGAGTGACGTAAGCTCCGTTGATGGATGATGTTACCTTGGCTGTAGAGGGGATGTCAGCAGTGGCTGAAGTACCATTGAATGTCACTTTGATAGTATCACCTTCAGTAGCGTGAATGCTCAGTGAAGATAACAGGAGGAGGGTAGTAAAGTAAAACTGTTTCATAACGGCATAGGGATTAATCGGCTGCAAAGGTACAACAATATTTCGGGATAATAAAAAAACCGAATGCTCAAAAACATTTAAGCATCCGGCTTTTACCTGTTTTGCGGTACGTGGGAGTACTGCAATTTTATGTTTTATTCTTCTTCGGCGACTGTGTCTTCTTCCTTGATGCGGGCACCCATAACGAGGTATGCTGTAGGAGCTGCGATGAAGAGAGATGAGAATGTTCCGATTACAACACCGAGAATCATTGCGAATGCGAATGAACGGATGCTGTCACCACCAAGCAGGAAGATTACAGCAAGTACGATGAATGTAGAAACGGAAGTATTTACTGTACGTGCAAGACACGCATTGAGTGAGTCGTTGAAGTTCTTCTGACGGTCGCGACGTGGGTGGTTCTGGAATGTCTCACGGATACGGTCGAACACAACCACCTTATCGTTGATAGAGTAACCGATCACGGTCAGGATGGCACCGATGAAGGTCTGGTCGATTTCGAGTGAGAATCCAATCCATCCGTAGCAGAGTGAGAAGGCTCCGATAACGAGGAGAGTATCGACAACCAGTGCGAGGATAGAACCTACGGAGTAAGCCACGTTGCGGAAACGAACGAGGATGTAAACGAAGATTACTACGATGGCGAAGAGGACGGAGAGGATAGCTCCGTAAGTGATGTCTTCAGCAATCGACGGACCTACCTTCTGAGAAGAAACGATTGAACCGCCTTCACGGTTGTCACGGTCGAGGAATGCCTCTTCGGTTACGTCGGCTGCAACCATACCGCCATCGACGAATGCCTTGTAGAGGAGGCTCTCGATGAGAGCGTCAGACTCTGCGTTGTTCTCGTTGATGAGGTAGTTGGTAGATACACGTACGTTGTTGCCTGAAGTACCGAGTGCGATAACTGTTACGTTGACAGCTTCGTCGCCCTGAGTGTTTGCCTGGAACTGCTTTACGATAGCAGCTTTGACATCCTCAGTCTGAACAGGCTGCAGGAATTCAACCTTATAGTTGCGACCACCGGTGAAGTCGATTGACTGACTGAGTCCGCGAACTACGAAGCTGCATACAGATACTGCAACGAGAAGACCGAATACGAGGAATGACTTCTTGTACTTACCCATGAAGTTGATTGCCGAGCCTTCCATCCACTTGTTGATGGAGAACTTAGTGTCGAACTTCAGGCTCTGCCACTTACCGTTGTTTACGAAGTGCTCGAATACGATACGGGTGAGCCATACGGCAGTAAAGAATGAGCAGACGATACCAATCATAAGTGTGGTTGCGAAACCCTTGATAGGACCGGTACCGAAGTTATAGAGGATGATACCTGTGAGGATGGTAGTTACGTTTGAGTCGAAGATTGCAGAGAAAGCGTTGCTGTAACCTGCTGCTACCGCATTCTTGATGTTCTTGCCTGCACGCATCTCTTCTTTCGTACGCTCATAGATGAGCACGTTAGCATCGACTGCCATACCGAGTGTGAGCACCATACCGGCAATACCTGACATGGTAAGTGCAGCACCGAGGCTGGTGAGGATACCGAACGAGAAGAAGAAGTTGAGGATAAGTGCGCAGTTGGCAACCATACCTTCGCGGATGCCGTACATCAGTACCATGTAGAGCATCAGGACGATGAATGCCACGATACAAGAGATGAAACCTGCCTCGATTGACTGCTGACCGAGTGTTGGTCCGACGATGTCTTCCTGAACGATCTGTGCAGGAGCCGGCATCTTACCAGACTGGAGCACGTTGGCAAGGTCCTTGGTATCGTTTGTTGTGAAGTTACCTGTAATCTGTGAGCTGCCTCCGTCAATCTTACCGTTTACGTTAGGAGCAGAGTATACGAGGTTATCGAGTACGATAGCGATAGCGTGTCCTACGTTAGCCTCTGTCAGACTTGACCACTTGCGTGCGCCTTCTGTGTTCATCTTCATAGATACACACGGGTTGCCATACTGGTCGAACTCATCCTTAGCCTCTGTCACTACTTCACCCTCGAGCGGAGCACGACCGTTTGTACCGGTAGTACGTATAGCATACAGTTCGAATACCTTTCCTGCTTTGTCCATTGCCTTCACACCCCATTTGAGTGAGAGGTCGATTGGGAAGATCTGCTTTGCAGTCGCACTAGTGAGCAGACGGTTGATTTCGGCAGTATCGCTTGCAAGAGCATAACCTACCATACAACCTGCAGCACCCTGAATAGGCTGGAGCATTGCGAAGAGAGGATTATCTTTCTTAGCTTCCTCGGTTGCCTGCTTCTGAGACTTGCCGGCCTTGCTTGAGAGTTCATCGGCACTTACCTGTGAGAGCAGTTCGGCTGCCTTGGTTGAGTCAGCTTTGAGTTCGCTCTCCTCAGTTGCTTCTGCCACTTCTTCAGTTGCTGTCGTGTCAGCTACGGCTGTCTCAGCACTGTTGCGCAGAGCAGCATTGAGCTGAGCGAGGTAAGGAACGATTACCTGGGTGTCGTAGGTCTCCCAGAACTCCAGGTTTGCACTACCTTGGAGGAGCTTACGTACACGTTCCGGTTCCTTGATACCTGGCAGTTCCACCATGATACGACCGGTTGCGCCCTCGATTTTCTGAATGTTCGGCTGTACCACACCGAAGCGGTCGATACGTGTACGAAGCACGTTGAACGAGTTGTTCACTGCTTCTTCTACGCTTTCGCGCAGTACCTTCTCTACTTCTGAGTCGGAAGAGTTGGTGTTTACCTTACCCTTCAACTGCTGTGTGGCAAAGATAGAGGCAAGGGGCTTACCCTCGCTGTTCTCTTTAAAAGCCTTGACAAATAGTGTGATAAAATCGCTCTGGCTTTCTTCACTTTCCTTAGCAGCCTGTGCTACAGACTTTGTGAAAGCCTCGTCAGTCTTGTGGTCGGCAAGTGTCTTGATTACCTCAGGAACGCTCACTTCGAGAATTACGTTCATACCGCCCTTCAGGTCAAGACCCAATCCAATGGCAGTTTCACGACAATCCTTCAATGTGTAGCTACCGAGATAGAATGGAGTCGAATTGAGCGAGTCCAAATAAAGCTCTGCATCCTCTTCGCTCATGCCTTCAGCCTGCTTTTCTACATAGGATGTAGCAACAGAAAACGAAAGGTAGAAGCAGCAGATGAGAGTCAGTGCCACCGCAAGGAACTTGATGAATCCTTTGTTTTGCATTGTTGTTTGTTGATTAAAAATGAGTTATATAAAGATTTTCAGCCGGCAAAGGTAAGACTTTTAAGTGAAACGAGAAACGAGAAAAGTGAAAAATGTGTACTTATGAGGCAAAAAGACGCCTTTTCTTCACATTTATATGTGTATGACAGCGTTTTTTGTGACTTAATGTAACAATTCGAGCCATGCATAAATGGGATAGTGGTCGCTCATCCTGCTGTAATCGTCAACTTTGGCGCCGTAAGCTTTCATGTTCTCTGATATAAGAATGTTGTCTATGCGGAAGTACATGCCCGACTGGTTATAGCTGAATCCCATTCCGCAGCCCGAACGTGTATAGGCATCGTTGAGTAGACGTGTCAGCCGATAGTGGGTGTACGATAGACTTGGAGCGTTGAAATCGCCTGCACAGATGACATACTTACACCCCGATTTAGCTATGAATTGTGCGATGGAATCGACTTGTGCCGCCCTGATTACATTTGCATTCTTCAGTTTGCTGACCAGCGAATCGTAGCGTATCTCGTTCTCTTCATCCTTCGGATTTTTTATTATCGTTTCGTAGTCGTCCTTGTCCTTCTTCTGTAGTTTATACGACTCCAGATGGTTGTTCACGACGAGTATCGTGTCCTCACCCTTCACTATCTTGTAAGCAACGCTACCGTTCGCCCCTGATTCGTAATCGATGCGCTCCATGCTGACTATGGGAAATTTCGACATCATCATAAGGTGGAGTTTGGGTATAATTGTATCAACTGCGATATATGGATAAATAGTGTCGCACAACTCATGCAACACCTTATAAGGAACACCTCCTGCCTCTTGCAGACAAACAATATCGGCACCGCTCTTCCTCACATATTCAAAGACCATGTTGTCTTCCCACTCTACCTTGTCGTTGTCGGGAAAACTCATCACATTGTAACTGAGTACCTTGATGGCTCCTTCAGGGGCACTCGACGGCAGGTTTATGGGACAGAACGTACGGATAGCATCGGCACATATCAGCATGCCGATGATACTAAGCAGCATGAAACGGCGTTTGAACACCAGCCAGAACAGGATGAAGGCGAACGATAGACACAGGAACACAGGGAATATCATGCCCCAATACGAGAAATCGGGATATTCGGCGCTGTTCAGACGGTATGAATAGGCACAAAAAATCATTGCTATAACCACAATCAGATTTATAGCAACAAAACAATACTGTACAGTACGCTTCAATCCTTTTATCATGTTACTCCGCTTCCGTTTCTATCTGCCACTGGCGTCAAACAAAGTCTGTTTTTCGCTTTCCGTCAGACTTTCATACCCACCCTGGCGCACCTTGTCGAGTATGCGGTCTATCTCGTCGTTACGGGCTTTCTTGCGCGAGTTATACTCGTAGTCCTTTGTGTAGTTATCGTTATAGCTGACATGCATCGATGGCTGTGAGTCGGGCTTGCGCCAGAAGTTCTTTCCGAAATTGATATTCCTGCAACGAGCCGCATTGCGCCAGAACAGTATGAGTACCAGTCCGAAGAACATACCCCCGAGATGGGCGAAATGTGCTACACCGTCCGAAGCACTCATACCCTCCAATATCTCAATTGCCACATAAATGCAAATAAACCACTTTGCCTTGATTGGGAAAGGAATGGGAATGATGAAGAGTCGTTCGTTTGGGAAAGTCATACCGAAAGCCAGCAGAATGCCATATACGGCACCCGAGGCACCTATCGTCATCGAATAGGGAGAGATAAGTCCTGCCATCTGTCCCATCTCCTGAATCAGTCCTGCACCGATTCCACATATCATATAATACATGAGGAAACGCTGACCGCCCCACACCTGTTCCATGATTCGTCCGAACATCCAAAGGGCGAACATATTGAAGAAAATATGAGCGAAATTTCCATGCATAAACATGTAAGTCACAAGCTGATATGGCATGAACGCATCCGTCCCCCAATAATACAATGCAAACATGGGTGAGATGTGCAGGAGAGAGTCTATCAAATACGCGACTACATTGGCTATAAGCAACGATTTTACTACCGGTGGCATAATTATTTTCAATGTCTAAAAATCGCTGCAAATGTACTCATTTTATACCAATTCAGAGCAATTTTTATGATATTTGAACTTTTTTTCTCAAAAATAGGCATTTTTTTTGCAAAAATATTTGCATTAACTTCTGAATGCCATATATTTGCGTTGCGAAAAACGTTGAAACAACAATTGTTTTTTTTATTAACCTCTTTTATTAACCTCTTTTAATTCTTAATTTGTATGAATAAAAGTGAACTCGTAAGCTCAATTGCTGCACAGAGCGGCCTGAGCAAGGAAGCTTCTAAGAAGGCTCTTGATGCTACAATCGACGCTATTGTTGGCGCACTCAAGGCAGGTGACAAGGTAGCACTCGTTGGCTTCGGAACATTCTCAGTTTCTAAGCGTGCTGCACGTCAGGGTATCAACCCAGCTACAAAGCAGACTATCAAGATCGCTGCTAAGAAGGTTGCTAAGTTCAAGGCAGGTGCTGACATCGACAAGGCTATCAACTAAACCTTTCTAATGAAAGCAAAAAACACGTTGGAGAAACTCCTCGGAGTTATCCAATGTGTTTTTTTTGACTAAACCTAAATTGTAAATGGTAAATTGTAAATCCTATATATATATAATATGTATCGCCTTGCTCGGCTGTCTTGCGGCGTGCAAAGGCAAACAACCTCAACCGGAAAAGGCTCCGGTCAAGGTTGTCACCGTTGAAAATACACCTGACTTCGTCGAAACACGAGGCATCATGGGCGACGGTTCTTCGATGAACCTCTTGCAACTCGTAGAGTTCGATGGCGACACACTTGAGATCATTGCTGCTAACCAGATGATTATGGGAGGACTCATCGTGGGCGATGAAGTCGATGTAGTTTACAGTCTTATCGACGGCAACCTCGTAGCACAGACTGCCGTAAACCTCAGTGCCCTTCAGCACCTGTGGTCGCAACATGTTGGCGGTGGTGCGACGAAAAGTCTGGAAATCGACAGCAAGGGACGTGCTACCACCTACAACATGAACATCGTGTACGACCGTTGGGATGTGCGTGACGGAGTGCTTCTGCTCTCTACACCCAACAAGATCGGTGATGAGAAACCAGCCAATGTAGATACCTTCCAAATCATGATGCTCACAGAAGACAGCCTTGTCCTCATGGCTAACACAGCCAATATGGCATCAGCATTCTATCGTGACAACTAAAACCCTAACATACCATACACTACCATGAAGAAATTCCTTCTCTTTGCAGCACTATTGTCTGCTGCTACCTCCGTTTTCGCAAAGAAGAGCGAACCAAAGACCGACCGCGAAGTATGGGTCGATATCATGTACCAGATGGCAGAACCCGTCATGAAGAACATGGCAGAAGGTCGTCTGCAACAGGTTATGGACACAGCCGGCGGCAACAAAAATCTCGAACTCTCTCCCACATGGGACAACCGTGACAAGAAAGTGGCTTACATGGAAGCCTTTGGACGTCTGCTTGCAGGACTGGCTCCTTGGCTCAACCTTCCAGATGACGATACTCCAGAGTCGGCTAAGCGTCGTCAACTGCGTCAGTGGACCCGTCAGGCCATCATCAATGCTGTCGATCCGAAATCGCCTGACCGCCTCGGATGGGAAAACGGAGGACAGACACTCGTCGATGGAGCATACGTAGTCGAAGGACTCTTCCGTGGTTACGACTCCCTCTGGGTACCACTTCCCAAAGAGACCAAAGACCTCTACATCAAAGAACTTAAAGGACTGCGTCGCTACGACCCACCATACACCAACTGGCTCCTTTTCATCGCAATGGAAGAGAGTTTCCTCATGTATGTAGGTGCCGATTATGATGCTTACCGAATTAAGATGGCGCTTGCCAAAATTGAGGAATGGTACATAGGCGACGGCATCTATAGCGACGGACCCTCCTTTGCCTTCGACTATTATAACTCTTACGTCATCCAGCCCATGTACTACGAGTGCCTGCAGATGATATCAGCCCGTCAGCCCAACAACAGCTATCTTATCTTCAGTAAGACTAACGACAAATTACGTGGGGCAAAGAACCGCCTGCAGGAAGTAGGCAAACGTATGCAGAAATGGTCAGTCATCCTCGAACGTTTCATCTCGCCCGAAGGCACATTCCCCGTCGTAGGCCGCAGCATTCCTTACCGTATGGCTACCCTCCAGCCCTTGGCACTCCTGGCTTGGCGCAAGCAGTTGCCCAAGGAACTCCACGAAGGTCAGGTACGCTCTGCACTCACTGCTGTAGCCAATCGTATGTTCTATGGACAACTCTCTAATCCCGATAAGAAAACATCGCCACTCAGTCAGAACTACAACTCCGGCGGTTTCCTCACCATCGGTTTTGTAGGTCCGCACCCCAACGTAGCTGACTGGTACACAAATAATGGCTCGCTCTACATGACCAGCCTTGCCTTCATGCCGCTCGGACTTCCTGCCACCGACTCTTTCTGGACTGCACCTTCCGAGAAATGGACATCGAAGAAAGCTTGGGAAGGTGACGACTTCCCCAAAGACCATAAGTGGGACATCAACAGTCAACGCCTCTATTGGGAATAGATGAGGACGTATAACTCACTATGACTCTGTTGACGACATGTTCAGGAGTGTATTGGGTGAAGAGGATTTCAGCAAAATCGCAGCCAGCGTTCCGCCGAAGGCAAACTCCAGCGGCGCTGAACAGAAACTCTAGAGGCAGGCTCACGGCGCGAGAGAGGCAGAGAAGGGCGTGAGGGATGTTGGGAAGCGAGTAAACTTTTATTGTGTGAAAAGTAAACTTTTTCAGTATGAGTTGAGGCGAGGTTATTCACTTTGGACATTAGCATTTTCGTTTTTCTTGAAACGAAAAACTTATTATTATATTAATATAATAATAAAAATTTTATAAATATTATGTTGTATCTATCCATTACCCTATCCACTTCGGGATACCAGACTTCTCATCCTATGATTTAAAAACCTTAATGTCCAAAGTGAATAACTGAATAAGTGAATAAGTGGATAGGTAATGGATACCTTTACAATCAAAAGCATAGTCTCCGTTTGATTATCAAAAATAAATGATGAAGTCTTCTGGCTGACAGCCGCCGAGAAGCGTCTACAGGTATTTGAGACTCGTTTGGAATAATCCAAAGTATGTCACGAAAGGGAAATTGCCTGGACAACGCTATGATGGAAAATTTCTTCGGACTGATGAAGAATGAATTGCTATATGTGAATCACTTTGAATCTGTCGAAGAGTTTAAACGAGAACTGAAGAAATATATTTGGTGGTATAACAATAAAAGAATAAAACTGAGGTTAAAAGGAATGAGCCCGGCTATATACCGAGCTCACTACTATAGAGAATTTAATAATTAACGTTTAATTAATCGTCCAACTTTTCGGGGTCACATCACAGATGTCGGGGATTTTTTAACTCCTTAAGCTAATAATCGCAGGCGACAAATCATGAGGTTGCAGGCATCCACTCGTGACGTCACGTCCGCTAGCTCGCAACGGGCAGCCCGCAAGCCCGCAGCGGGGCTGGGACGCATTGACCATTAAAAAACGACTTCGCATTAGTTTGCGGAGTCGTTTTATTGTTCGGATCAGATGGGGCATCTTAACGGATGTCGCCTGTGTAACCTGTATCATCACCGATGAAATAAAAATCATCGGCGCCGAGGTTGGTTGTAGTGTATTTAACTTGTTGAGCACTGGCATCAAGTATAAGTTCTTTGTGTTGCAGTTCCACTACATTGAACTGAGGTTTTTGATATTGCTTTTTCATATTTATTTAGTTTAATTAAATGACTTTGTAGTTTAATAGTCGGATAGGTCTTTACTTTTTCACCTTTATTCCATCCTTAATATAGATGCCTGGAGCAGTAGGTTCTGATTCGAGCTTGATTCCCTGCATATTGTACCAACCCGATTGACCATTGACGATTGACGATTGTTCACCTTCAACTTCGAGGATACCCGTAATCGTTCCTTCGTTGCCGAAGTTCAGGCTGAAGTTCTTGATGAGTGAAGTACCGAGGTCAACGTGGAAGTAAGCACGGAATGCATTCATTGTCCTGTCATCTGATGGTGTGTAGAGTTTGTTGCCGCTACCAAGGTAGAGGTTCGATTTGTTGTCACCTGGGAGTACTACAGGGCTGTAATTACCGATGAATTCGACTTTTCCGTCCATGCTTGTGATGTTATTCAGATTGTTGTCTATGGTGACACCCTCGAAGACAGGGCTCACGATATTATCGCCCGATGTCCACTTCACGATATAAGGTACACCTGCCTCAATCTTGTTGGCATCGACAAAGTAGAGATACAGAGTACCTGTCGAGGTATCAAAGCGTGTGTCGTTGGTGCTGTTCGCAAGCGTCATCACTTTTGCTCCTTCGAGTGGTGTACCATCGAAGTCATCAATGTCGAACGGCAGAGTGAGTGTGTTCCAGTCGCCGTCCTTGTAGAGGGTGCGACCTGACAATGTTGCATTGACTCCGCTGATACCATCGAACACCTCAAGGGCATCGTCGTTGTCGGCATTGTCTGCCAACGACAGGTCCTTTGAGGTGAAGTAACCGGTGTAGGGGTTAGCCCATGTGCCGTTGATTTTGTCGTCGCTGTAACTCAGGTTAAGACTCTTGAGCTTTTTGCTGTAATAGAACATTTTCGCTGTGGTGGCGATGTTCCAGGTGTTGCTGCAGAAGATGGTCTCCAGATTATCGCAGCTACCGAACATGGACGTAGCATTGCTCACCTTGTCCACATCGAAACTGTTGATGTCTATACGGGTCAGACCATCACAGTCGTAGAATGTGGAGTTCATCACCGTCACTTCGCTTGTGTTCAGGTTTTCGATGCCGTTGATGGTAGTCAAAGCAGTGAAACTGGTGAACCAGCGGTTCATGCTTGTAGGTCTCGCCGTCGCAAACGCTTCGGTGAATACAACCGTTGTGGCAGTATAGGCGTAGTCACTCCATTTCGGTGTGCTCCAGCCGGTGTTTACAACGTCGCCACTGCTCCACACCTTCGTCACGGTCTGTCCGTCATATTCATCGCCCATAGAGATTCTCTGGTCAGAGTAGTCGAAGTAGAGCGTCCTGTTACCCTCGCACCAGATGGCGTAGGGCACGGAGATACCACCCGTGATGGTGACATCCTTGGCGGGCATCGTGAAGTGGTAGCTGTTGTCGCCGTCATTCGTCAGTGTGACCGTCGCACCGTCGGCATCCTTGGCTGCAAGGTCGATGGCTGCCGATTCGAAATAGGCATTGCCGCCCGAAGCAGCCAACCACTGATATTCGCCATCGATGTCGCCGTCGTCAATCTCATCCACGACGAAGGCCAACATGCTAGTCTTGTTCTCGCCGTCGGTGTGGGTGATGATCATGCTGACGTTGTAGTAGTCGCTGGTGTTCTTGATTTTGCAACTCTCCGACTCGTCTTTGATCACCTGAGCCTTCATGCCCTGGGGTGTACCCAGCGCGGTGGTGTAGTAGCAAATGCCATATAAATTTAAAGCGCCATCGTCGACTCCTATGGGAAGACAACGGCTGAAGGTGAAGCTGTAGTCGCCCGACATCGTCACCTCCTTTGGAGCAAAGAAGCAGTCCTGGAAGGCCAGGTAGGGCTTTGATCCCTTGACGCCGACCATACCGCTGACGAAACGCGACTTTTCGCCAAGCAGCGAACCCTGGAACGAGCAACCCGTAATGGTTGTGCCATTTTCGGTACCGCTGACATTGCCGATGAGACCGCCGTGGCAAGCGGGGTCGCCCGGTGCATCGCCCGAGTCGAACGTTGAATGGACGTTGACGGTGCAGAGGATATTGCTGAGCGTGGCTTCATTATAGGCCTGACCCACGACGCCGGCACCATACTTGCGGCTGGTGTAGATGTCGCCCGTGACCACAAGGTTTTGAATCTTTGCACCGTAGCCGATGAAGCGGAAGGGGGCGCAGCGGTCCTGATCGAAGGGTGTCTCCTCGCTGCCGTACTCAACCTCAAGTGTGTAGCCGTTACCGTCGAAGGTGCCTTCGAAGTTGTAATAGACGAGGGGTTCGTCGCTCTGCTTTTTACCAATCATCTTGCCGGCCTTGAAGTCCTTCGTCATGGTGAACGTCATGCCGCTGCATGAGTTACCGGCATTCACGTAGTCGGCAAGTTGGTTCCAGTCCTCTGTGCTTGCCAGTTCGTAAAGATTCCTTGTTGTGGTGAAGTAACCGGTATAGGGGTTTGCCATAGCAGAACTGTAGGCAGATTCGCTATAATCCACGGCTCCTTTCAGACTGGTGCAGTCTTTGAACATCTGGTCGGAACTGATGGACCATGTGTCGTTGCAATAAATAGTGGTCAGTTCGTCACAACTAGCGAACATCTGCGTAGCGTCCGTCACCTTACTCATGTCGAAGTGGGAAATATCTAGGGTGGTGATTTTATTCGCATTGCCAAACATGGTGTGGGTGATCGTTACCTCGCTGGTATTAAGGTACTGCAAACCGGTGACATCCTCCAAGTTAGTCATTTCACGGAACCATGCAGCAAGGCTCGTAGGCTTGAAGCTGGCAAAACTCTCGTCGAACACCACATGTTGTACACTAGCCAATATAGCTTCAGACCATTTAGGTGCGGAATTACCTGTTGCGGTCACGTCAGTACCGTTCCACAGATACGTGATGGTGTGCCCCTCGTAAGTGTCGACGCCTTCATGAAGAGTAGACTCCGACGAGGTGAAGTAGAAGGTATGGTTGTCATTGCAGTAGAGGGCGTAGGCCTTAGTGTCCGGCTGTGTGAAGTAGCCTGTTGAGGGGTTCGCCATTTCGCAGTTGGTCTTATTATTGTTGTACTTCACTGCACCTGTCAGATTGTAGCAGTGAACAAACATACCCACTGCTGTGGCGATGTTCCACGACTGGCTGCAATAAATGGTGGTCAGACTTGTATTATTACAGAACATGGCTGTGGCATTGGTCACCTTGCTCATGTCGAAGTGGTCAACATCGAGAGTCACAAGTTTGAAGCAGTTGTAGAACATGGAGTTTGTGTTGGTCACCTCGCTGGTGTTCAGATAGGTAAGACCGGTGATGCTAGTGAGGTTCGACATATTGCAGAACCACCAGTAGAGACTAGTGGGACGGGCATCGGCAAAGCTGTCATCAAACACCACAGAAGTAACGGAACTTGCTATGCTGTTCCATTTTGGTGTGATCCAGCCGACATTCAGCACATCGTTGCCCTTCCACACATTTGTCACGGTTTGTTCGGAGTACGTATCGCCTGCTTTAATATCATCGGTAGTATAAGTGAAATACAGCGTCGAGTTGCCCGAGCACCAGATGGCGTAGGCATACTTGGAATCGTCAACGCTGATGGTCACCTTTTTGGGTGGCATTGTGAACTGAAGAGGCGACAACTCTGTATTGTCACCAGTGACGGTGACAGAGGTTTTGTCTTCATCCTCAACGGTGACTTTGGAAGTCTGTGCGATGAACTTCACCACATCACTTGCTGCTGCGTAATATTCGTAGTCGATATCCCAGATCATGCCTTCATAGATTTCGTCAATCTGTCTGAAACACAGACCGCCGGCCTTCTCGTTGTTGCCGTAGAAGGTCAGCGTAGTGGGATAGGCTTGTCTAACGGGGGTGAAGACCGTCAGATCCTCAGCACCGTCAATCTCATAGACTTTGATTGCGCCAGCCAAGACGTTGGTACTGTAGCAATGTGTACCGCTGAAGGAAGTGCCATCGCTACCGGCAGTCCACTCATAATTCATACCTTTATTGGTGAAATTCGTATAGGTACCCAACTCAAAGCAGTCACTGACGGTGATATTAGTCTTGCTGTCACACCAACCCACAATGGCGCCCACATATTGGGCAGCCTCCGCTCTCTTTACCTCACCTTCAAACACACAGCCACTGACGGTCAGTGTTGAACTCATGCCATGACCGATGAGACCACCAGCATGGGATTCTGTGGTCGTGATGGTAGTACCCTTCACCACATAGCAATCGGTGATGGTGTTCGTCCCCTCCTTCACACAACCCACCAATCCAGCGGAGTGTTTTCCACCTTTGATGGTTCCGTCAACCGTAACACCCTTGATAGTAGCTCCTGCAATGTAGGCGAAAGGAGCTGTATATTGTGCCGTACCACCGTCAATAGTGGCCGTCAGCAGTTTGGTGTTACCGTCGAAGGTACCATTGAATGGATGGCTCTCCGTACCAATCATCGAGGTCACCGTAAATTTGTCAATCATCTGAAAGTGCAGACCGCTGCAGTCCTTGCCCGCAGCCACAAAATTGCCAACCACATCCCACTCAAGCGCCTTGGAGAGTTCGATGGGATTGTCTTCCGTACCCTCACCGCTTATGACTGTGCCGTCACTCATGGTGAAATAACCCGTCACGGGGTTTGCCATGGTGGCATTGTAGTTTGATTCCGATGAGCGGGAATATTCCCGGGCACCTTTCAGGTTGCGACATGCCCAGAACATGTTCGACGAATGGGCGTTGTCGTAGTTCCAGGTCTTGTCGCAGGTGATGGTCTTCAGGTTGTCACACCCCCAGAACATGTTCTTCATCGTCTCCACCTTGCCCATGTCGAAGGTGCTGACATTGATGGACTTCATCGCGGAGCAGGCGTAAAACATGGCATTCATCGTCGTTGCCTCGCTGGTGTCGAGGTAGTTTAGACCGTCAAAACTGGTCACCTTCTCAAAGCCCCAGAACCAGCTATCGAAACTCTTGGGCTTAACGCTATTGAAGCTGTTATCGAACTTAACCTTTTCGACATCGCGCATGACACTGCGCCATCCCGGACTGTTGGTTCCTGTGTTGGTCACGGCCTCGCCGCTCCATACGGAGGTTACTGTCTTGCCGTCGAAGGCGTCGCCCACACTGACTGGCTCTTGATAGATGAAATAGAGTGTCTTGTTACCCTCTACCCATACGGCTTGTGCCGTTGAGGCTGCCCATGTTCCTTTAACTGCTGAAATTAGCAGAAGGAAGAGTAGGAATATTTTCTTTTTCATAATCGCTAATGTATAAAATGTTGATTTATAACAATGGAAGAAGTTGTGTGAGTCGTGTGCTGTTGGAGCCTTTGACGAGGATGGTGTAGTCGTGGAGACTGCCCTCAGGAGTAGAAAGGAATGTTTTCACCGCCTCGACATCTGGGAATGTGCGCACGATTGGATTGGGGCGTTCGCTGACTGCATGCTGGAATTCGCTGCCGACAAGCCATATTTGCTTGAGGTCGGACTGGGTAAGGCGGTCGAGAATCGCAAGGTGTTCGTTGTGGCTCACGTCGCCAAGTTCTTTCATGTCGCCAAGGATGACCATCTTTCGGTCTGCCTTGATATGGGTAAAACTGTCTAGAGCTGCCGCCATACTGGTTGGGTTGGCATTGTAGGCATCAACGATGAGTCGGTTGTGTTCGGTAAGGGTCATCTGCGAACGGTTGTTGCTCGGAGTATAGTCGGCAAGAGCGGCTGAGATATCATCAGCAGGAACGGCAAAGAAGGTTCCTACGCAGGCTGCTGCGAGCAGGTTGTCGAGGTTGTAACTACCGATGAGATGGGTCTGAATGTCATTGACCATTGACCATTGACCATTGACCATTGAGCTTTCCCACTTGAAGCGGAGGAATGGATTACACTCTATGAGTGAACCTTGAACGAGGAGGTCGTCGGCGGGTGTCTGTCCGTAGCGTACAAGTCGGAGGTCGTGACTGATGCCCAACAGATGTGGGTTGTCGTTGTTGATGAAGACTGTACCCTGATCGTCACGCAGGAAGTCGTAGAGTTCGCCTTTGGTGTGGATTACTCCCTCAAAAGAGCCGAACCCTTCGAGGTGGGCACGACCCACGTTGGTGATGAGTCCGTAGTCGGGACAGACGATTTCAACGAGGGTTTTGATTTCGCCAGGATGGTTGGCTCCCATCTCAATGACGGCTATGTCGTGGTCTTTTGTAAGTTGAAGGAGGGTCTTGGGTACCCCGATATGGTTGTTGAAATTACCTTGGGTATAAAGCACGTTGTATTTCTTCTGTAGAACGGCAGCAACGAGTTCCTTGGTGGTAGTCTTGCCGTTAGTACCCGTGATACCGATGATGGTGGTACCCAACTGACAGCGATGGTAGTGGGCAAGCTGCTGAAGTGCATCGAGTACGTTTGGTACATGAATGACATGTTCGCCTGACACTTTCGTGTCGTCAACTACGGCACATGCTGCACCCTGACTGATGGCTGAGAGAGCATACTGATTGCCATCGAATGTGTCGCCTTTGAGGGCAAAGAACATGGAGCCTGCAGGCACGTCACGGCTGTCGGTAGTGATGACTGGATGCTGCAGAAATTCTGCGTAGAGTGTTTTTATATCCATGATAAGTTGTAATTTTTGTGCAAAATTACTATTTCTATGAAATATTTGTTTAACTTTGCGCCGAAAAATTTCAAATTACTACACTCAGGGGCTGACTGGATTTGACAGCGGGACGGAGTGGTACGTAAGCATGCAGTGAGTCGCTGGCCCTCACTTTAATATCAGTCTGCGAACAATTAATTGGCGAAACTTCTTACGCTCTCGCTGCTTAATCGAAGTATAGTAGATTCGAGCTTTATCTCCTTGCCAGGCAGGGAGACGAGACATCGCTCTGAAAGCTGTTGCTCCGAAGCGTTCAGGTTAGCGGTGCTATAAAATCGGGGATAGTCGGGTCTGTGTCTCGCGGACCGGATGAAAATCTTAGAGGCTAAGGTAACAGTGGATGGTCTGGGTTCTTGCTGTTGCTCGAAAATGAAGTCCAGGATAAGCATGTAGAAAGCGTATGGCTTCCTCGTTTGGACGAGGGTTCAATCCCCTCCAGCTCCACAGAGGCATGACATTCGACGAAATTATAGGACAGGATGCAGCGAAGCAGTGGCTCAGTAGTGCCTTGGAACAAGACAAGGTACCGCATGCTATTATGCTGACCGGACTTGAAGGGTGCGGGGCACTGCCTTTGGCAATCGCGTTTGCCCAGATGCTACTCGGCAACAACGTGATGGCGCAGCAGTTGCAACATCCGGACTTGCATTTCGCTTTTCCCATCTACAAGAAGAACGGCAGTGCTAAGGCAACGTACTGTGACGATTTCCTCCCGGAATGGCGCGAACTGTGCAACGAGCAGCCTTATTTCGGTCTGGCTGAATGGATGGCAGCGAGCGGAGCCGGTAACCAGCAATTGCAGATTTATGGTGATGAGAGTGACTCGCTGATACATAAACTATCGATGAAATCAAGTCAGGGAGGTTATAAGGTGGTTGTGATGTGGTTGCCTGAGAAGATGAACCTGACATGTGCGAATAAGATGCTTAAACTGCTGGAAGAGCCACCGGCAAAGACGGTGTTCCTGCTGGCAAGCGAAGAACCGGCAAATGTGTTAGAGACGATAAGAAGCAGAACACAGGTAATCGAACTGGCTCCACTAACGGAGCGTACGATTGAACACGCTGACGACAGTCTTTTCTTCGATATGTTCGTAAATCTGATGCGATTCAGTTATGCCAGAAAGGTGAAGGAGATGAAGCAGTGGTCTGACCGTATGGCAGATGTGGGACGGGAACGTCAGAAGAGTTTCCTTATGTATGCACAGAGGATGGTGAGAGAGAACTTTATCTATAACTTCGGCAGAAGTGCTGAACTGAACACAATGACAGACGATGAGGCTCAGTTTGCTGTTAAGTTTGCACCGTTCATCAACGAGAAGAACGTGATGGGTATCATGGACGAACTGGCACTGGCACAGAGAGACATAGAACAGAATGTGAATGCGAGGATGGTTTTCTTCGATTTCTCACTCAAAATGATAGTACTAATAAAAAACCGATAATACATGAACGAATATAAATGTGGAAATGGGCGCAACGGCATTTGTGCGGAGGGGTGTAGCGAACATGCTGACAAACTGAATACGTACGATTGGCTGGCTGATCTGCCCGACAATACTGCTGCAACCAATCTGGTGGAGGTGCAGTTCAAACCGCCTCGCAAGGGTTATTTTATAAATGAAAACAATCTGGATTTGGCAAAGGGTGATATTGTAGCTGTGGAAGGAAATCCAGGTCATGACATAGGTACTGTGACGATGACCGGCAGACTTGTGCCGCTGATGCTGAGAAAGGCAAACCTGAAGCCGGGTACGGAGTTGAAGAAGGTGTACCGTAAGGCTCGTCAGGTAGATATGGATAAGTTTGCCGAGGCAAAGGCACGCGAACACTCTACTATGATTGAGTCGCGCCAGATAGCCAAGGATCTCGGCCTGGAGATGAAGATTGGTGACGTGGAATATCAGGGTGACGGAGGCAAAGCCATCTTCTACTATATCGCAGACGGACGTGTGGATTTCCGTCAGCTCATCAAGGTTCTGGCAGAGAGATTCCACGTGAGAATAGAGATGAAGCAGATAGGTGCGCGTCAGGAAGCAGGACGTATAGGTGGAATAGGTCCGTGCGGAAGAGAATTGTGCTGTGCGACATGGATGACAGGATTCAGCAGTGTATCGACGAGTGCTGCAAGATTTCAGGACGTTTCACTCAATCCGCAGAAACTTGCTGGACAGTGTGCCAAGTTGAAGTGCTGCATCAACTATGAGGTGGATCAGTATGTAGAGTCGTTGAAGAAGATGCCGTCAAGGGAGATAGTTCTGCATACGTTAGATAGCGATTATTTCTTCTTTAAAGCAGATATTCTGAACCATTTCATCACGTATTCGACCGATAAACACATATTGGCTGGTGAAAAGACGATAACGGCACGACGTGCCTTTGACATCATAAATATGAACCGCAACGGACAGAAACCTGAATCACTTTTGGAGGATGGCAACGAACCGGAACCGGTATCGTCAGACCTTCTCGATGAGAATAATATCAACCGTTTCGACCGTAAAGGTGGAAAGGGTGGAAAAGGACGACACAGAAGGAATCGCGACAAATGAAAAGTTTAGGGCGGTATCTGACCCTTCTGTGGCTGACACTCCTGATGCTGACCGCATGTAAGGATAATGTGTATTTTTCGTCTGTCAGTCACTTGGATGGAGGACTATGGCATAGTGAAGACACCCTGAACATCGATATTGGACAGTCGAACCTGTATGAAAGAGCGCAGGTTGACAATATCGTATACCTGAATATAGGTATCCGATATACTGACAACTACAGATTCCAGAAATTGTTTATGGAAGTGGAACTCTGCGACAGCATTCATACGTTAAAGAAGGATACGATGGAATTCGATATACCGGCAGACGGGGGTGAGGGTTTCCGATACAGGGAACAGATGAAGGAGTTCTGCATTTTCATCCCACGTGATTCCATCGACTACAGACTACGTATTTCACACATTATGATACAGAATCCGCTTGAGGGAATCTGCGATATCGTCTGTCTGGCAGAATCAAAAGAATAACGTGAAAAACAGATGAGGGTCTATTTGACTTTCTGAACATTCCGTTCGGCGTCCATCCTAAGGAAGATGAACAGCAGAATGGTAAAACCCCACAAACTGGAACCACCGTATGAGAAGAATGGCAGAGGAATGCCGATGACCGGGGTGAGTCCGAGAACCATACCTATGTTTATGAAGAGATGGAAGGTGAAGATGCTGACGACGGAATAACCATAGACCCGTCCAAGTGTGTCGGGTTGGCGTTCAGCAAGGATGATTAGTCGCCAGATGAAGCACAGGAAGGTAACGAGAACCCCGAAACTGCCGATGAATCCTTCCTCCTCACCGACGGTGCAGAAGATAAAATCGGTGTGCTGTTCTGGCACGTATTTCAGTTTTGTCTGCGTACCGTTGAGAAATCCTTTTCCAGTCAGTCCACCCGAACCGATGGCTATCTTTGCCTGGTTGACGTTATAGCCGGCTCCGCGTGGGTCATCCTTCATGCCGAGCAGTACCTCGATACGTATTCGTTGATGGGGTTCAAGATGGTCGAATATGGTGTCGCACATGTAATAGAACCCCGAACTGAAAGTGCAGAAAAGCGCTATGAGCAGGTAGCGGTAGAGTTTATAGTAGAGAGCCTTGCCAACAAGATAAAGAACGAACAGTATGTTGACTGTAAGCATGATGACACATATATTGAACGGAATGACGAAGAAGGCAAAGAGTAGCATGAAAGACGTTGTACCCAGTCCGACGGCAGACATCAGTTTAAGGTCATCTGTATCGCGATAATAAATCCATGAGAGCATAGTGGTAAAAATCATGGAGAGCAAAAGTACGGTGAATTCGCCAATACTGACAGGCAGGTATGACATGAGTGAGTCGCTGTAGCGCAATCCTACAACGAAGTATAGTACAGTGGCAAAGCCGGTGAAGAGTAACGAACCAGTCATTCCCTCACGGTAGAGCATGAGGAAGAATGCGAAATAGACAAGTGCCGAGCCTGTCTCGCGTTGCATAATGATGAGCAGCATGGGTACGACGATAATAGCCACTAGAGTGGAGAAATGACGGGTGTTACGCATACTGAAGTTGTATTCACTCATATATTTGCCCAAAGCAAGTGCTACGGCAAATTTTGCAAATTCGGCAGGTTGTAGTTTTACGGGACCTATCGGAATCCACGAATGCGAGCCCTTAGTGTCGGGAGCAATGAATATCGTGATGAAAAGCAGGAAAATGATGAGGGCATAGATGAAGTAGGCTGTTGAGTCGAAGAATTTTTTCTCTACCAACATTAGCAGTGCAGCAAGTACCAGCGATGTACCTCCCCATACGAGTTGTTTGCCGGAGTTTGTTTCCCATCCGAAGAGGTCGTGGTTGGAAAAGTCGTAGCAAGCACCACAAACAGAGAACCATCCCCATGTGATGAGAATGACATAGAGCAGGATGGTAATCCAGTCGATGCTCATGAAGATAGATTTCGGTTTGCGGTTCATCAGTTATATATAATATGTCGTCCTTGAATGCTCAGTGCCCGTTGTTTGGAGGCTTCTGAGAGTTCTCCACGTATGTATTGTTCCATCATAAGTGCACCTATAGGTACACCGTATGTGGCGCCCCAACCTCCATTCTCAACATAGACTGCAATGGCAATCTTAGGATTGTTTCTGGGGGCAAATCCCATGAATACAGAGTGGTCGTGTCCGCGGTTCTGGGCCGTACCTGTCTTTCCGCACACCTCATACCAAGGATTGTTGGCACCACGACAAGTTCCACCTATGACTGCTCCGCGCATACCGTTCACAACCATCTCGTAGTATCGCTTATCAACAGGAACTACATGTTTGTAAAGCAAGGAATCTGCCAATTTCCCTCCTTCGACATGTTTCACGACGTGAGGTGTGATGTAATAGCCACGATTTGCTATCGTGGCTCCGAGATTTGCTATCTGTAGCGGAGTAAGTGTTACTTCGCCCTGTCCGATAGATATAGATATGATATTGAGTGCTGACCAGTTCTGACGATACACCTTATCATAGAAATTGGCATTAGGTATCATGCCACGAGCCTCGCCCGGCATATCAATGCCCAGACGATAACCGAATCCCATCGAAACCATGTAGTCTTTCCATGTAGTCATGGCTTGCTGTACCGTCGGATATTTCTTTCTGTTACCAAGCATATAGTACAGTCCCCAACAGAAATAACCGTTACACGAAGTGGCTATGGCAGGAATGAGTGGAATGGGTGAAGGATGACTGTGACAGCCTACTTTGAGACGACCGTAACGGAAACCGTGGGCGCATGGATAAATAGTCTTGTCTGTGATTATACCTTCCTGAAGGAATGTGAGTCCCTGCGAGGTCTTGAAGGTGGAACCTGGTGGATAAGTACCCGAGATAGCACGGTTAAGCATCGGCTTCATCGGGTCTTTGAACATCTCGGACATTCGTCTGCTACGCTCTTTCCCTTCCATGAGACGGGGGTCGTAGTTTGGAGCTGACACCATTGCGAGTACTTCACCGGTAGATGGCTCGATGGCAACGATGGCACCCATCTTTCCTTCCATGAGTCGTTCGCCAAGACGTTGCAGTTCCATGTCGATGCTCAGGGTGATGTTACGTCCAGGTACAGGTTTGCGGTCGTAGGCTCCGTTTTTGTAATGACCCTGTATTCGTCCGTGTGCATCACGCAACAACACCTGTACTCCTTTCACACCGCGAAGGTCGGTCTCGTAACTGCTTTCCACTCCCTGTTTACCGATATAATCGCCTGGATCGTAATATTCGTCACGTTCAATATCTCGTGGTGAGACTTCTGCCACATCGCCTAAAAGATGTGCTGCATTGGGATAGGTATAGCGACGGACGTTTCGTTCGCGAAGGTAGAATCCCTTAAATCGGAACAGTTTCTCCTGGAATACGGAAAACTCGCGGCTACGTATCTGTCCCATGAATATCTGGTGAGTGTAGGAGGAGTATCCCGGATTCTTGTTGCGGTCCTTTATGTTGTTCATGCGTTGGATGAACTCATCCTTGGTAATGTCGAGCGTACTGCAGAAGTCGAGAGTATCGAGATTCTCAACCTCACGCATGACGACCATAATGTCGTAGGCTGGTTGATTATATACGAGCAAATCGCCGTTGCGATCGTAAATTACACCGCGTGCAGGAAAGATTACATTGTTCAGAAATGCGTTGGAATCGGCAAAAACCTTGTAGTCTTCACACATAAGTTGGAGATAGGCAAGGCGTATGCTGTAGGTGATGACAATGAGAAGGACAATGCCACCGATTACGAATTTCCTATATTCATACTTTGGGTCGCTCATTTGCGTTTACGTACGATTAGTTCGGCAAAGAGACATAGAAGAGCAGCGAAGATGGTGCTGCCTATGATTGAGAGGAGGGTCAGTTGCCAGTCGTGGAGCGACAGAGCATCAAGACCATAGAATATGGCATGAACCACAAACATAGACGAAAGACTGTAGATGAAATAGCGTGTGGCTCCCAAAGCAATTACGGTCGGATGGAACATGTCATCGGTATCTCGGGGTGTGAAAGGACTCATCAGGGAGTTTCGGAACATACCGAGAGCCGTGCAGGCTGCCGTTGCCATTCCTGCAGTGTTGCTGAACATATCGAAGAGTAGTCCGACGATGAATCCCCATAGAAGAAGTGCGATACGCGATGTCTTCTTAGGTAGGCATAGCAATACATATCCGACAAATATGGGAGTGACGTAACCAAAGAGATGTATCTGGTTAAGTATAAGAACTTGTAAGACAAGTACGATTATGAGTCGGAGTAGTGACATTTTTATTATGATTATTCCTCGCCTTGTTCCGCAGTCTGTGCCTCATCTTCAAGTGAGCGGCGTTCCGGATTGCTGTAGTTTGTTATGATACTTACGTCTCGGAGAGTTTCGAAATTTGTGAAAATATTTACTTTCAGGCTATAGGACATTCCGTCTTCAGAATCCCCTATATTACTTACTTTGCCGATAGGTACTCCAGGAGGGAAGATATCGCTGTAACCGTTGGTCTCGACAATGTCGCCGGATTTTACTTTGGCATGCCGAGGAACACCGACGGCATAGGTTGACCTGCTATCTCCGCGTTTCCATTCGAGGGTGCCGAAGTAATCGGATTGTTTTAATCGGCAACTGATGCGACAATTGACATTGAGCAACGGCATCACTATGGAATAATGTGCACTGGTGAGATAGACTACACCCACCACACCTCGGCTACTTACAACGGCCATTTCGGGTTCGATCCCATCTGCAGAACCCTTGTTTATGGTTATCAGATTAGTTGCTTTATGAAGTGTGGAATTGACCACTTGTGCCATAACGACCTGATAGTCAGTTAGGATGCCGTCTAACTTTACTGAATCGGCATTGGCTGCATGGAGGTGATTGCGAAGAGCTACGTTTTCCATTCTCAGCTTCTCGTTTTCTGCCTCAAGGTCGCGGTTGACCGATGCAAGATGGAAATAAGAAGTCACACTGCTAATAGTAGTGTATGCATAGCCGACAATACTATTAGCAGTTGTGAAGTAAACACTTTTCTGATAGCCGTTTGAACTGAAAAGTCCGATGAGGCTTGTAACTTCCAACAAAAGGAAGACGAACCAGTGTTTGTAGCTGAGAAGAAAATCTATTAGTTCGCGCACATTATCTCATTAAGAACTGATAGTTATGTACGTTTTTAAGTGCGATGGCTGTACCCTTCGCTACGGAGTGTAGCGGGTCTTCATCGACGTGGAACTGTATATTAATCTTACTTGTCAGACGTTTGTCGAGTCCGCGGAGCAATGCACCGCCACCTGTAAGCCATATACCATTCTTTACGATGTCGGCATAGAGTTCTGGCGGAGTGTTTTCGAGTGCCTGCAATACAGCGGCTTCAATCTTAGTAAGACTCTTGTCAATACACTGTGCCACTTCCTGATAACCTATGCTGATTTCCATTGGAAGTGCTGTGACACGGTTAGGTCCGTGAACGACATACTCTGGCGGAGCATCGTTGCCAAGTTCAACCAGAGCTGAACCTACATTAATCTTAATACGCTCTGCCATACGTTCGCTGACCTTTACATTGTGCTGACGGCTCATGTATTCCTGAATGTCGTATGTGAAATCGTCACCTGCCAGACGGATAGAGCTGTTATACACGATACCTCCGAGCGAAATGATAGCAATCTCTGTTGAACCGCCACCAATATCGACAACCATGTTGCCCTCTGGAGCCTCGACGTCGATGCCACAACCGATGGCAGCAGCCATTGGTTCGTAGATAAGGAATACGTCACGTCCTCCTGAATGCTCTGCACTGTCACGGACGGCACGCAATTCCACTTCGGTCGAACCGGATGGTACACCTATCACCATGCGCAGAGATGGGGTGAAGAGATGACGACCGCTATTTGCCATCTTTATCAGACCTCTCATCATCAGTTCACACGCATTGAAATCGGCAATGACACCATCGCGAAGTGGACGACAAGTACGAATATTATCATGCGTCTTCTCGTACATCATCTTGGCTTTGGTGCCTACGGCAATCATCTTATTGCTATTTTTATCCATAGCCACAACCGATGGTTCGTCAACCACAATCCTACCATTGCTGGTAATTATAGTGTTGGCGGTGCCAAGGTCCATGGCGATGTCTTGAGTCAAAGAAAAGAATCCCATATTCTGCTTTTTATCTTAAGAAATACTGGTGGATGGCTGTGTCGTAGTGGCTGCTCACACCGAATGCTCTCTCTGCAAAAGTCTTGCGCTGTGCCTTTGTCGTAGTGGCACCCTGTGCCTTGACTATCTCGGTAAGCATGCCATATTCAGCCTTGCTGGGTACGATGACTACATCGTTGAAATTCTTTGCAGCAGCACGGATAAGGCTTATGCCACCTATATCTATCTTCTCAATGATAGTTGGTTCGTCATCTGTGCTTGCCACAGTCTCCTCAAACGGATAGAGGTCGACAACGACAAGGTCGATTTCGGGAATAGCGTACTTTGCCATCTCTTGCTGGTCACTTTCCAGTTCGCGACGTCCGAGAATACCCCCGAAAACTTTCGGATGAAGAGTCTTTACTCTGCCACCCAGAATGGATGGGTAAGTAGTGAGATCCTCAACTTTTTCACATTTGTATCCTAAACTTTCAATAAAACTCTGTGTGCCTCCGGTTGAGAGGAATTTCACACCTTCTGCATTCAGTGCTGCAAGCAGGTCGTCAAGTCCGTCCTTGTGATACACTGAAATAAGAGCTGTCTTAATCTTTTTACTGTCTGTCATAATATTGCAATTATATCATAAATAACTATTTTTACGGCACAAAATTACAACATTTTAATCATAAAAATACTACATTTGCACAAATTTATTTTTGTAAACATCATGAAAGACTTCCGCACCCTATGTACAGAACGGTTTTCGGCACGTAAATTCACCGATGAAATCGTAAAAAATGAAGATTTGAGTTATATCCTCGAATGTGTCCGTCTGGCTCCGTCGGCTGTGAATCATCAACCTTGGCGCTTCCTAGTTGTAAAAAGTAAAGAGAATCTCGAAAAACTGCATCAATGCTACGACCGCGACTGGTTCCGCACAGCACCGCTTTGCATCATAGCTTTGAAGAACATTGATGAGGCTTGGGTCAGACCATGCGATCAGAAACCACATGGCGACATAGACCTTGCAATTGCCATCGAGCACCTTTGTCTTGCAGCTTATGAACGTGGATTGGGCAGTTGCTGGATTTGCAACTACGACGCTGCTAAGTTTGCACAGCTTTTTCCACAGCCAGCTGGTACAGAGGCTGTAGCCTTAATACCGATAGGACATATATCTCCCGACTGTCCGAGAAGGGAAAAGGCACGTAAGCCGATGGACGAAATAGTCGAGACTATCTGAGAATCTGATCAATGAAAACTATCGCTATGGCTATAGGTATAGCATAGCGCAGTGAGAAGATGAGCAACCGGAAATACGGAGTTCGCAAATCGCCGTGGTTGCTTATCTCGTTGCGATATAGTTCGCGGTCAAGTCGCCATCCGGCAAAAATACTGATAAACATGACTCCGATGGGCAAAAGTATCATACCTGCCAGATCATCGAACATCGAGAATATGTTCCTGCCGATAATTTTTATTCCGGAAAGCGGACCGAACGACAACGAACATAAAGCTCCCAGCAGCAATACAGTCACTGTCACAATCGTTGCTCCGCGATGACGGGTCATGTTATATTCTTCACTGACGTATGCCGTCGCCACCTCATGCAGTGATATGGCACTTGTCATAGCTGCTACGAACAGCAGGAAATAGAACATGGTGGAGAACAGTACCGACATCATACTGCCTTCACCAAGTGACTGCTGGAATACATTTGGCAGGGATATGAAGGTCAGACTGGCTCCCACTCCCACCTCGTTGGGGTTCATGCCGATATTGAATACTGACGGGAAGATGATAAAACCGGCAAGAATAGCTATCATTGTGTCGATGACACAAACGTGAACCGCAGTCTTTGCCAGTGGTGTCGATTTTTCAAAGTAGCTTGCATAAGTGCACAGACATCCCATTCCGATGCTGAGGGAATAGAAGGCCTGCCCCATCGCTTCTATTATCACCTTGCTGTTGACCTTCGACCAGTCGGGACGTAAAAGGAACTCCACTCCTGCCGAGGCACCTGGGAGCATGACCGAACTGACTGCCAGAAATACGACGATGATGAAAAGTGTGGGCATCAGAATCTTCGAATATCTTTCGATACCCGACTGCACACCACGGGTGATGACAAAATGGGTAAGCAGTACAAACAGCACGAACCACAGGAGCGGCCAGCACGGATTGCTGACAAACTGGTTGAATATATTACTGAATTCAGTTGATTTCACCCCGTTGAAAGCATTCGTAGCCGAAAGGAAGGTATAGTGCATAGTCCATCCACCCACGACTACATAATAACATAGGATAAACCAACCCGTGAACACACCCATTCTGCCAATCCATCGCCATCCTTTGCCTTTCGACAGTATGCGATAGGCACCGGCTGTATTCGTGTGGGTGTAACGACCGATCAGGAATTCGCTTATCATAACCGGCAAGCCCAGCAGGATAATACACATTATATATATAATGATGAAAGCAGCTCCTCCGTTCTGTCCGGTTTCGATAGGAAAACGCCAGATGTTTCCAAGTCCTACGGCAGAACCTGCTGCTGCAAGAATGGCTCCAAGACGTGTACCAAATTTTTCGCGTTTCATAATCGGTCTATTCAATTGTCAATTATCAATTGTCAATTATCAATTGCCAAAAATCCCTGTCGGCGCAGAGTCTCAATCATACCCTGCGACATAGCTTCGTTGTCGCGTCGTGTATAGCGGCAATCGGTAAATACCTGTGCCAGGTTCTTCTTTCCGTTTATCTCCACAAACTGTCTGTTTTCCGGCAGCGACTCCTTATATTCGTATGTCCTCCGTATTGCCTCATCTGTGATGGTACGATAAGTCTCTTCCTGAATGATGTCAGCAATATCGAGCCGGTCGGGCTGTGCCGGGTCTTCATCAGGATAGCCTACCGTGATGGTAGCTACGGGGAATGTGAGACGAGGCAGTTTCAGTGTGTCTATGATGCCTTGCGGGTTGTAAACCGTCGTCCCCAGAAAGCATGTCCCCAGTCCGGCTTCCTCGGCCAGTGTGCAGAAGTTCTGACAGAAGAGCAGGGTGTCGGTCATAGCATTCGTAAACGACAGGAAGTTGTCGTAACCGGCATCTGCATCCGACAGTTCACACCAGCGGGTGAAACGGTTGAAGTCTGCCACGAAAGTAAGTACCACGGGTGCTCCCATCACCATCGGCTGGTTGAAATGGAGCGGTGCAAGTGCCCGCTTCATCTCCTCATCCCTTGTTTCAACTACGCTGTAAAGTTGCATGTTACCCATCGTCGCAGCACGACTGGCTGTAGCAAGCAGGCTGTGGATGAGGGTTTTGTCCACATCCACAGCTTTGTATTTTCTGATTGTCTTACGTTCTTTTATCGTCATAAGGTTACTTCAGTTTGCCGAGTGCTTCCTTAATGCGTTTCATCGCCTCTATGATGTTCTCGTCACTTGTGGCATAGCTCATGCGGAAACACTCAGGACTGCCGAATGCATCACCTCCAACGGTAGCAACATGACCTACCTCGAGCAGATACATGGCAAGGTCGGTAGAGTTGTTTATCGTGCGTCCCTCAGCACTCTTGCCGAAGAAACTTGAGCACTTGGGGAAGAGGTAGAAAGCACCCTGTGGGTTGTTCACCTCCAGACCCGGTATTTCCTTTGCCAGACGGACGATGAGGTTCTTTCTGCGTTCAAAAGCCTGACGCATATCCTCTACACACTGCTGGTCACCGGCGAATGCTGCTTCTGCAGCCTTCTGTGATACGGAACACGGACCGCTTGTATACTGTCCCTGCAGTTTGTTACATCCCTTCACTACCCATTCCGGAGCAGCGATAAATCCAATACGCCAACCAGTCATGGCGTATGCCTTACTAACACCGTTGATGACAACCACACGTTCCTTGATGTCGTCGAAACTTGCCATCGAAGCGTGCGCACCTACATAGTTGATATGCTCGTAAATCTCGTCAGCAATCACGATGACACGTTCGTGGCGCAGAAGTACGTTCTTCAGAGCCTCCAGTTCTTTCTTGCTGTATACCGAACCCGTAGGGTTGCTTGGAGAGCAGAGGATGAGGGCACGTGTCTTCGGAGTGATGGCAGCCTCGAGTTGTTCAGGAGTAATCTTGAAGTCCTGCTCGATAGGAGCATCGATAAATACAGGAGTACCTTCTGCAAGCAGTACCATCTGCGGATAGCTTACCCAGTAAGGAGTTGGGATAATCACTTCGTCACCAGCATTGATGATAGCCATGATGGTGTTGCAGACCGACTGCTTCGCACCGTTCGAACAGAGAATCTGTGAAGGCTTATAGTCCAATCCGTTCTCATTCTTCAGTTTTGCTACTATAGCGTTCTTCAGTTCGGGATATCCCGGTACCGGACTGTAACGGCTCCAGTTGTCCTCAACAGCCTTAATAGCTGCTGCCTTGATGTGGTCGGGAGTGTTGAAGTCTGGTTCACCAACCGACATGTTGATTATGTCGATGCCTTGAGCTTTCAGTTCTGAGCTCTTCTGACTCATCGCAAGTGTAGCACTTGGCGAGAGACGATTCAAACGATCTGATAATGTGTTCATTTTCTTTTATGTTTTTGAGTTATGAATTATAGTTTCAAAGTGTGTCCCATACGTTCCTTCTTCGTACGCAGATAACGTTCGTTGTAAGGATTGGGAGTGGTTTCGATTGGCACATTCTCCACAATAGTCAGCCCATAGCCTTCCAGTCCCACACGTTTCGTCGGGTTGTTGGTCAGCAGGCGGATTTTCGATATTCCAAGTTCTCTCAATATCTGTGCTCCGACACCATAGTCTCGCAGGTCGGGGTCGAATCCGAGGTGGATATTGGCATCAACCGTGTCGTCACCCTGTTCCTGCAACTTATAAGCAGCAATTTTATTCATCAGTCCTATTCCACGTCCTTCCTGTATCAAATAGACCACGGCACCCTTTCCTTCCTTCTCGATGAGCTCCATCGACTTGTGCAACTGTTCTCCGCAGTCGCAGCGACGACTGGCAAAAATATCGCCAGTGGCACAACTCGAATGCATGCGCACCAGTACAGGCTCGTCCTTCTTCCATTCTCCCTTGATGAGAGCCACATGTTCCAGTCCGTTGCTCTTCTGACGGAACGGAATAATCCTGAAGTGTCCGTAAGCAGTCGGCATATCTGCTTCCACACCTTTCTCCACGAGACTTTCGCGTTGCAGACGGTAAGCTATCAGGTCTTTTATCTGGATAAGTTTCAGGTTGAACTGCTTCGCCTTCTCTTCCAACTGTGGCAGACGTGCCATCGTGCCGTCTTCGTTCAGTATCTCGATGAGGGCAGCAGCAGGACGCAAACCTGCCAGACGTGCCAGGTCTATGGCTGCTTCGGTATGTCCGCTACGACGCAGCACTCCACCTTCCTGGGCATATAAAGGATTGATATGTCCCGGACGACCGAAGTCTGCAGGACGGGCTTCCGGATTGGCAAGCCACTGGATGGTGGCAGCACGGTCGTGGGCACTCACACCTGTGGTGCATCCCTCCAACTTATCTACTGTCACGGTGAATGGCGTACCCAGTACCGAGGTGTTGTCCTCTACCTGATGGGGCAGTTCCAGTTCCTTGGCACGCTGCATGGTGATGGGAGCACAGAGTACTCCGCGTCCTTCGCGTAGCATGAAGTTCACCTTTTCCGGTGTTATCAGTTCGGCAGGAGTGATGAAGTCACCCTCGTTCTCCCTGTCTTCATCATCTACTACAATCACCATCTTCCCTTGACGGAAGTCATTGATTGCTTCTTCTATTGTACTGAATTTCATATGTCAATTTTTACTTTAAACTCTAAACTTTAAACTACTATTTTCTCTCCTCCAATCTCCTCACATCTGTGCTTCAGCAACTGACTTGTTGCGATGACCTGTTTCAGGTCCAGATATATGCGGCGGTAGAATCGGAATGAGTATATATCGAGCACAGG
The DNA here is from genome assembly GCA_902774005.1 of uncultured Bacteroidales bacterium. Taxonomy (GTDB): domain Bacteria; phylum Bacteroidota; class Bacteroidia; order Bacteroidales; family Bacteroidaceae; genus Minthosoma. The sequence goes on from CACYGK010000003.1 coordinate 52,745, forward strand.
CATCTTGTTTACCTGCATCAGTATCTGCTTGTCACGTGAGTTCGACAAGGCATCCACCACATACTCCACGGCACTTTCTATCTTCTGTATCTGTTCGTCGCGCTGTTTCGTGAATACTATGTTCAGAATCTCCTTCAGGTGGAAAATCTTATGTTTTTTGCGATACTGCCGGCTCTCGTTTATTATGTTGTCAAGTATCATGGCAACAATCGGGTAGTCGGGATCATTGATTATCACTTCCTTCAGGGTGATATGACGTTTCGGACGTATGCCCCACAACTTACGGAAGAATGATGTGTATGCATCTTTGTTGAACACCACCGAGTCATTGTTCGATTTTATCGTGAAAAACACACCCACTGGTGCCATCACAAACGAACTTACCCACATTCCTATCCACACGGGCCATACTCCGTCGCGTCCCATCTTCATACATGTGTTGTCCACGATGTAGTAGAGAATGAAGATAATCACCGAGATGACTACCGGCAGTCCCAGTCCTCCCTTGCGGATGATAGCTCCCAGCGGTGCTCCGATAAAGAAGAAAAGCAGACACGACAGCGACATGGTGAACTTCTGCCAGAATGCCAGCCAGTGGCGACGTATCTTATAGCTTCCGTAGTCCATCACCTCGGTTCTGTATTGCGATTCGTTCTGCATTATCGATGTCTTCTGCATGGCTGCAAAGATGACTCTCTGCTTCGTGGAAAGGTCGAGACGGCTGTAAATAGAGTCGATGACCACGGTATCGTTTTCTATGTGTGTCAGATCTTTCGGAGCGACGTTATCCACCGTTCCTGTCTCGAAATTACGCCGCCGGGCTTGCGAAGTGTTTGAGAAGAAATGCGAACTGCATCGCATCTCGTCGTAATACAGATGTCCCACACTGTCATAATAGTGTGCCAGCGAATCGACCGAAGTCATCAGGTGAGTTATGTTCTTCGTGCGTTCGTTGTCCTTGAAGTTCTCTTCCTCGGCAAGGTTGAAGTTCATGTCGAAGTCGATGATGAAGTCTTTCTTTACGAAAGTCTCCCGTCTGTACGGCACATTCTTTGCCTGCACCGAGGCATTGTTCAGGTTTTCAAACTGCTCTCCGTTATACAAGTGCAGCACCAGGTTTTTCTTGTCGTAGCTCGTTACCAGACGACCCGAGTCTGCCAGGATGATATGTGCGTTGTTCACACCGTCCTTCAGGTTGTAGATAATCAGATTGTAGAGCATACCCGTCTCCTTATCCTTGTGTTCCACATACATGTTCACACCCTGTATGCCGTCGTAGAACACACCCTCGGGGATATCCAGTTCGGGCGACTTTGCACGCATCGAGAACAGCAATTGTCTGAGCTTTACTTCCGACTTTGGTGCAATGTTGTTCTGGAAATAGAACGAAGCTCCTGCCAGCAGCAGGTTGACTACAATCAGCGGACGCAATACACGCACCAGAGGAATGCCGGCAGCCTTCATCGAGAGCAGTTCCAACCGTTCACCCATATTTCCGAACGAGATAAGCGAAGCCAGCAGGATAGCCAGCGGCAAAGCCATCGGAACAAGTGTCTCACCCGAATAAAGCAGGAATTTCAAAAGGATGAGAAGCGACAGACCCTTGCCAATCAGTTCGTCGACATAACGCCACAGAAACTGCATCATAACCACGAAAAGGCTGATACAAAACGTACCAGCAAAGAGGGTGAGGAAATTCTTCACCACAAATATGTCAAGACGTCGTATGAATCGCATCCTTTCTAAAAAACGCTGCAAAGGTACTGATTTATTGATAATAAATAATCAATAATTGAAAGAAATGTCGTAACTTCGCACCCATAAATCGACAATAATGATTACAGCTGAACAACTGAAAGACATTAAAGAGCGTACCGAAGCCCTCCACCGCTACCTGAATATCGACTCTAAACTCATCGAGGTAGAGGAAGAGGAACTGCGTACCCAAGCCCCTGGATTCTGGGACGACCAGAAGGCTGCCGAGGCTCAGATGAAGAAGGTGAAGGACCTTCAGAAGTGGATTGACGGATACAAGGAGGTTAAGGCTGCCACCGATGATACCGAAGTGGCATTCGATTTCTATAAGGACGAGATGGTATCCGAAGAAGAGGTGGACAACTACTATGCTACAGCCCTCCGACTCATCGAATCGCTCGAACTGAAGAATATGCTTCAGGGCGAGGCCGACGGAATGGATGCCGTACTGAAAATCAACTCCGGTGCCGGCGGTACCGAAGCACAGGACTGGGCAAGCATGCTCATGCGAATGTATCAGCGTTGGGCTGAGGCAAACAAATATAAAGTCACCATAAGCAACTTCCAGGATGGTGATGAGGCTGGTATTAAGACTGTCACAATGGAGATTGAGGGCGATCAGGCATACGGATTCCTCAAGGGCGAAAGCGGTGTCCACCGACTTGTCCGCGTTTCTCCTTATAATGCACAGGGCAAACGAATGACCTCCTTTGCCAGCGTGTTCGTCACACCCCTTGTTGACGATTCCATCGAGGTTGTCATCGATAAAAGCAAGATATCATGGGATACCTTCCGAAGCAGTGGAGCCGGTGGACAGAACGTCAACAAGGTAGAGACCGGAGTACGTCTGCGTTATCAGTACACCGACCCCGACACAGGCGAGGAAGAAGAAATCCTGATTGAAAATACCGAAACCCGCAAACAGCAGGAAAATCGCGAGAACGCACTCCGACTCCTTCGCTCACAACTCTACGACCGTGCCCTCAAACGCCGCATGGCTGAGCAACAGAAGATAGAAGCCGGAAAGAAGAAAATAGAATGGGGCAGTCAGATCCGTTCCTACGTCTTCGACGACCGCCGCGTGAAGGACCACCGTACCAACTACCAGACCAGCGATGTCGGAGGAGTCATGGACGGTAAACTCGACGGATTCATCAAAGCCTACCTCATGGAGTTCGCAACAGAAACCCCCTAACTCCTAACTCCTAACTAAAAAAATCTTTAACCTTTAACCTTTAAACCTTAACCCTTACACAAAAGTGCACATCGAAATTGAACGCAAATTTCTCGTAATTGGAGAATACAAACACCTTGCCTACAACGTTACTACCATCAAGCAAGGATACTTTGCCACCGAACCGGGCAAGACCGTCCGCATACGTATCCGTGGCGAAAAAGCGTACCTTACCATCAAGGGAACTACCGATTCCACCGGACTCAGCCGCTACGAATTCGAGACCGAGATTCCCCTTGATGATGCAGAACAGATGCTCAAACTCTGCAAGCCTGGTGCTGTCATTAAGGACCGCTACCTTGTGAAGAGCGGCAACCATATCGTAGAAGTGGATGAGTTCCATGGCGACAACGAGGGACTGACCATTGCCGAAATCGAACTCAATGCCCCCGATGAAGAATATGAGGCTCCCGACTTCCTCGGTCGTGAAGTGACAGGCGACCCACGCTACTACAGCAAATACTTATTAACCCGACCCTATAAACTTTGGAAAAATGAGAAATAAAAGCCGTTTATTCATTATTTCAGCTATTTGCGGAAAACTCCTTACCGTAGCACTTCTTTTCCTTTTCAACTATAGTGCTGAGGCACAGACCACACTCAACGTCTGGCTCACTTCAGGTGGAGTGGAAAACTACGAATTCACCGAGAGTTTGACCCTCAAATCCACTTCTGAAACCGAACTGACACTTACCTCCGGCAACATCGAGGTCGTCTATCCGTTTGAGAACATCCGCAAACTCACCATCAACGATGAAGAAGCAGAAGAGATAGCAGCAAACATCAAAGCACAAAATCCAATGGTCAATGAAGAAGCTTCCGTTTATAACGCAGCTGGCGTGTTCATCACCAAACTTCAGACCAATGCTACAGGTGCTGCTCAGGTAAACCTTCAAGGACTCCCCTCCGGCGTTTACATCGTCAAATCAAAGAACACACAATTCAAAATATTGGTGAAATAAATCATTTTCTCCCATTTTTATTTTGTTCTTTGTTCGTTTAATCGTACCTTTGCACCCGCAAAAGAAAAAGCTACGGCTGATGGCGGGGTAGCTCAGCTGGTTAGAGCGTCGGATTCATAATCCGGAGGTCGAGGGTTCGAGCCCCTCCCCCGCTACTAAAAAAGGACATCCAAGAGGGTGTCCTTTTTCTATCATCTCTAAACTAACTCCTAACAGAAAAGCAGCACCTCGAAAGATGCTGCTTTCTTTGTTTGCGTAATGGTCTTTATTTTGCTGTACTGCGGTAGTTCTTCCAGTTGTTCAGTATTTGTTGACGGAAGTCTTTATCTACTTTTTCTATACGCAGATTTGCATTCGTGAATTTTCCTTCAGGATTTTCAACTTCGGTGAACTTGCCATCCTGCTCACAGAGCATTCGTTTGTAAGCGCTATTTATTGGGCAGGCGTAAGGACTTTCTATGTTCCATTCGTTACGTTCTAGAATATAGTAGCGACCATTAAGTCCCCAAGGGTTTTCACCGACTATAACGGCACGCAGCAGTTTGTCACTTATGAACTCCTTGTACTCTTTCTGCAGTTTTTTGTTTTTGGGATTGTCTTTATACAAGCTGCTGTAACACGCAAACATCGCCGGATATACTTCATCGGTAATCTTTTCCGACTGATATCCTAGGGTATCAGCAAACAGAGGTAAGCATTGTTTCAGAGTTTCAAGACTTTCCGCGTATTTATCCATACATATAAGAGCCGAAGACACAGAAAACAGAGTCTGGGCTTTTTGTAGAACTGGAGCGTCCGGTACCGTATCAAGTATCTCTGCGGCTTTCTTTGCATATTCGTACATGTGTTCGAAATCTCTCGTTGACAGGCAGGTGGCGGATTTCATGTGATAACAGTTGCTTAAAATGACACCTGGGGTTTTGTCCGAAGACAGAGCCAGTTTCAATGCTTTATCACTGACCCGACGCATATCATCTGCAGCATCGTTTCCTCTATATGAGTATAATACAAATTGCATTGCGTAAGCTTTGATAACGGCTGTGTCGGTCGGACTGCCTGCTTTCTGTTCCTTCAGACGGATAAAGCGGTTCACAATCTTTTCTGCCATAGAAGGTGCTGTATTGGTCTCAAAATAAAAGTCGAGTACATCGTTTTGCCAATCTAAATTTGTTGTATCCATCTCGGCACGTATCAGCAGAGCCTCGTAGGCACGATCCAGTTGGTCGTTTTCCTTGAAACGCTGATAGTCGCTATAGAGCATGCGCCCCATGCTTTCCACCGTCTGACTGCCTGTAGGTTTGCGTCCAAACACTTCGAGAGCCTGCTGATATGTCTGTTGCCAGCTTGCTTCGTCGCCGGGTATAAAGACTCCTTTCATTTTGTCAACAGACGTACGCGTCAATGAATCAGTATTTAACATTGTCGTACCGTTCGGAAACACATCCTTAAAATGCATTACCATGGTGCTGTCCGTATCCCTGTGGAATGTGTAGTCGATATCCCTCTGACCCGGGATATGCATGTGGAATATAACATGTTCGTAGAAGGTGCTGTCGCTTGTAAGTGTATAGTCACCCATGATAACAGGAAAGGATTGTCCGGAGTTTGCGTTATAACTAAAGCAATACATCTTTCCATCCTGCGAATAATTGATTCCATATATATTCGTAGGGTTGTCTTTACTGAAATTGTAAACCCATGTTCCAACGGGTGAAGTCTGGGCTTTAGCTCCCAGTAGTGCCATAAGCATAACGGCTAATGTTATCAGATATTTTCTCATTGTCGTTATGGTTTAAGCAGTTTCTTAGTTGTTCCGTCAGAATACTTCACGATATTCATACCCTTCTGAAGTGCAGGAATCTCATGACCTTCAAGGTCGAAGTATTGACCATTGACCATTGATGATTGACCATTTTCCATCGAAACGATGCCTGTCAGATCGTCGTTTAATTCTAACGGCAGCTCGCCGATGTATCGGTTGTTCTCGGTGTAGGCACAGAAGACGATGATGCCGCCGTATTTGGGAACGAAACTGAAGGTGACATCGGCTCCGCCTTTGGCTGGGATATAGGCTCCGCATGTCAGCTTCGAACCCTGAGCCATGACTGGTACCTTGCCTATTTCCTCTGGGGCTACATGCCCCAGATAATATGGGATGAGATATAGGTTGTGGATATAGTCCGACGACTCGTAGTTGCGGACGTGGACAGTGATGTCGCTGCGCTCATTCAGTCGGCCGATGCCTTTGGTGATGGCGATGTCAGTGAGTTGCATGAAATAGTCTTTCATGTTCGACTGCATGAAGAAGTAACCCTCGTGGTCGCGTCCCACGGTCAGATTCTGCTCCACCGGCGGTATTATTTGCCACTCCTCGTTCGGATGATGGAAGCGCACCATGGGATAGAGGGTGATAGCCTGCCCGGTGGCGAACTTCGTGGAGTCTATTTTTACGACAAAGTAGTTATTGTTCTCCACAGAGTAAGACTTGACGGTACTGTATTCTTCACCGCTCATGTACAGGGGCTGCAGTTTACCCTCGGCATCCATTGTACCAAAGGCAAAATCGGCTTCATCGTTTTCAGGTTCAAAGTACGAATAATATGCCCCTGCCTCAGCATCGTTATAATTTAATATAATGGGTATCCATTGGTATATGCTGCCTACGTTTTCACTATTTTTGAACGGTTGTGGCTCCATATTCGGGTCAGTATAGATCGTGGCATTTTCGGAGATACAGTAGCCGATGCCGCTGCTGCCGCTGCCCGAGCCGGTATTGTTATATGGATTGAGTACGGAGAGCGAGAAATAGGCGTCAGCCTCACCACTCCAGCCCCAATTGATGTGGAACAGACCTTCGCCGTCATAGCCGTCGCACACGAAAGCATGACCACCCGAATCGCTTTGACCCCCGTAAACCACCGGACGCCCTGCAGCCAATTCATTGTAGATGATCTCCTCCCATTCGTCGATGGAGTGGAAGAATGTGCGTTCTATGTGTTGTGCGGCGTTGTAGTTGAAGTAGTTTACAAGGGCATATGCAACATTCCAGTAAGCTGCCATGGAGCCGCCTTTCTCAGCGGGTCCATACATCATCTCTATGGACTGTCCGCAATAGCGCATCAGCGTTGCTACAGCCCTGCGCTGCTCGTCGGTGCCTAATGGGTCGTACCGCCTAGCCTCCATGTTCTTAAAGTTATAGTCGTTAATCATCAACCCCCATTCAAAATCCGTCGGCGGGAGAGCATCGAAATGCCACGTGTAGCCTTGATCGTTATAATTTATGGTATAGTCGTAATCGGGCAGTCCGTAAGGCACTGTGTTAGGCCACTGCCAGTAGTTCATGACCTGCGCCATGGCGGTAGCCACGCAACCCGTGAAGCACTGCTTGCCGCGCAGCTCCGGTTCCGGACCCTGATAGGTCGGAACCTGATCCCAATAAGGTGAACTCTGATCCCAGTGTGTCTTGATGAGCGGTGCCACAGCCACGCGTGCGCCACGGCGCGTTGACTGCGCTGGTGTTGCACCTTTGTCATACGACGAAGTGGTGGTCAGTTCGCCGTCACGGAAGTCCGTGCGGTCACCGAGCGTGGCGATGGCCTTGGCATACTGCTTCAGCCATGAGCGCATGTTCGCAGGCATCTGTTCCCAGTCGATGCTGCCCGTAGTGCTGTAGCCCAGCACCGGCAGGGTACGCTGGTCGCCCGAAGCGATGACGAAACCGCCACCCTCCATATTGAAAGCGTAAATATTCTCTGCCTCCACCGGTATAGCCTCCAGTTTCATGCTTCCGCTTTTGGGCGATGCTGCTGTGCCGCGTGCTTTGGCAAGCGCTGTTCCGTTGTTCATGTATTTCAGAACTCGCTCCTTCGCTTGCTGTTCGGAGATATGCTGAGCCCAAAGGCTCATACTGCAGCACATTACGGCTGCAACGGTCATGAGAATATTTTTCATTGTTCTTAGTTTTTAATAATTTGATTTATGTTATTGTTTAACGTAATACTTATAAACTGTTTTGCCTGTTGTGTTGTTAGTAACAACGACGGTTGCAGAACCGCCTTTGATTCTATTTACCGTATCTTCGGCTTTCTTGCAGCATTCAGAAACTCTATCATTGCATTCAGACTCTGTGCCGTGGAAAGTGAATGTGTCAGATGTTACTCCCAGGGCATTTTCGTAGGCAGTCGTTACATCTTTTATCCAGTCTGATAAATTGGAATCTCCTTCGCCATGGTAAAATAGATTGTCAAACCCGATGGTATAGGAGTAATCTCTTACTTTGTCATCGCTGCCACAGGCAGTAAATACAGTCATTGTCACTACGCAGCATAGTACGGCAGCAAACATCATCATAATTTTTTTCATAATGAATAAAGTTGTTAGTTTTTAGCTATTACTTACTATTAATTAACGTACTTAAAAAGAATAGTTAAGAATTATTGGTTAAAGGTTAAAAACCTTTTTCGCTGCAAAAATACGGATAAGCGAGAGAAGAGCAAAGGGGAAAAAGGTTTTTTTTCATTTTTGAGGAATTAAACTACTAAGCTACTAAGCATCTCTCGTATCCCTTCTCTGCCTCGCTCGCGTCTGTTCAGCGCCTCAAACGTTTGGGTTCAGCGCTTTAAACGTTTGAGTTCAGTGCCTTTTTGCAGGAAAGCTGAGTCGCGCTTAGAATTTTAGTTTCAAGCGCTTGGAATTTTATTTCTAAGCGCTTGAAATTATGACATCCCTTCGCTGTCCTTGAAATGCGATTGAGAAGTGACAAGGGTAAGCTATTATTGTATAATCTATTGATATCCCGAACCCTTACAGTGCGAGCATTTTCCGCTGCCCTCACAGTAATTGCACATGCCCGAGCCTTTGTACAAATAGCAGTTGGGACATGTGACATTATTGATGCCGAAACCGTCGGTTAAGCCGTCACCTCCGCACCACTGACATTTCGTAGAGCCATGGCAATAGTATTTATTAGCAGTCGAGGAAACGTAATTATAGCATTTGCCATTACCCAGACAATATTTGCATTTTGTCTTGCTACTGCTGCCCGATGAAGAACCACCGCTACTGCCCGACGAAGAACTACTGCCGCTTGACGAAGAACTATTGCTGCTATTCTTCATGTAGTATGGGCTATTACCGATGTATAGCGTAAATGATACTGAGGTGAGATTAGCCACGCGGAACGTCTCACTGTCACCCTCGGAATAGTACAGCGTTAACTCGCCCGATGAAGAGTTGTAGCGGTAAGTACCTGTGCTTTCCTCTGTCTGCACCTTATTGTTTTCGTCTGTGTAGATCATCGAAGCCCTCATGCTGTTGTTATTATAAAGCCCTAAAACAAAGCCGATGGTATTATTCTGATTGTATCCGCTCCATACTCCGGCTATTCTCGCATTGTCTGCGCTCGGATCATTATCTTCTTTGTCCTTTTTGCAGGCCGTGAATGTCAGTGCAATGCCCACCAGGAGCATCAGACCATTTAGTATTATCCATTTATTAGTTCTCATAGTACCGTTTTGGTTTTTGGGGTGACAAAATAGTGTAGTTACAGGACAAATGATATGGTAAATCAGATGGCATGTCTCTGATATACACAAGAAACCACCCCAGTCGAGATGGTTTCTTGCTTTCTGTATTCAGTTTTTAATTTCTTCTTCTTGCAACTAAGCCTTCCAAGATTGCTTCGAGAGAAGCTCGAGGATTTTGAGTAGGCGGAAGGAGAATGTAAGTGTAGGATTTACCAAGATTTCCATCTTTAATCCTAGTCCAAGTCATGGTGCCGTCAGCGTTTAATTTAAACTTATATGAGTATACGCTGTAATCTTCTCCAGGTGTGATTTCAGTAATTGTAAGAACATCACCATTTACAGTATAAGAGATATCCCACTGTTCACCGCTAGTCCTGGTATAGTTGTCACTGGCGCGGCGTTTCAATTCACCGCCCTGACCTGTACCGTCGGAATTAAACTGGTATGCCTCAATTTCTATCAAATCATCACTTTCATACACAGTGTACCATGTATTACCTGAAATGCCTGATTGGCTACCGCTACCGCCACCAGAGCCGGAGCCGCCACCACCTTCGGGGTTGTTTTTGTTGTCGTCACCATCACCGCATGATGTGAGTGCACCACCGGCTAATAAGAGTCCTGCTGCGAGGAGCAACATACTAAAAAAAGAGAATTTTTTCATAATGTTAAGGTTTTTTGGTTGATAATTTGGTTGTTCGATTAAGTATTTTTGGTAAGTTTTCGGCTGCAAACTTACAGATAAATGCGCGAACAACAAAATAAAATCAATTATTTTTACATCCGCAACCCCAAAACCTAGTTTTGCCTTGTTCAATCCTTAATCGTTCCAAGGGCTATCACAGAAAAACGAGCGAAAATTATTTTCGCTCGTCTATTTTTCCTAATTTCGTTTTAATAAGCCTGTTCGTGTACTCCGGCAACGGCTCTACCGCTGGGGTCGTTCATGCCTTTGAAGGCGGCATCCCATTCGAGTGCGATGGCTGTGCTGCAGGCTACGCTGGCTTCGCTCGGTACGCTGCGTGCTGCGCTGTCGGAGGGGAAGTGCTCAGCGAAGATGCTGCGATAGTAGTATTCCTCTTTGTTCTTCGGTGGGTTGATGGGGAAACGTTCGGCTGCATGTGCCATCTGTTCGTCGCTGACGGCTTCGGAGGTGATCTGCTTCAGGGTGTCGATCCAGGAGTAGCCTACGCCGTCGCTGAACTGTTCCTTCTGGCGCCATGCAATTTCATCGGGCAGCATGTCGGCAAAGGCTTCACGTACGATCTTCTTTTCGATAGTGGTGCCAGGACACATCTTTGCCGCTGGGTTGGTGCGCATGGCTACATCGAGGAACTCCTTGTCGAGGAACGGTACTCGTCCTTCCACACCCCATGCAGAGAGGCTCTTGTTGGCACGCAGACAGTCGTAGAGATACAGTTTGCCGAGTTTGCGTACTGTCTCGTCGTGGAAGTCCTTTGCTGTAGGAGCTTTATGGAAGTAGAGGTAACCACCGAATATCTCGTCGGCTCCTTCGCCGCTGAGTACCATCTTGATACCCATCGACTTGATGACTCGTGCCAGCAGGTACATTGGTGTGGAGGCACGGACGGTAGTGACGTCGTAGGTCTCGATGAAGTAGATGACGTCGCGTATGGCATCGAGTCCCTCCTGGATGGTATAGTTGATTTCGTGGTGAACGGTACCTATATGGTCGGCTACGAGACGTGCCTTAGCAAGGTCGGGAGCACCCTTCAATCCTACGGCAAACGAGTGGAGACGGGGCCAGTAGGCTCTGGTCTTGCTGTCGTCCTCGATACGCAGCTGACTGTACTTCTCGGCAATGGCTGAGATGACAGAGGAGTCGAGACCTCCGGAGAGCAGTACTCCGTAAGGTACGTCGCTCATAAGCTGGCGCTTTACAGCAGCCTCAAGAGCATAACGTATTTCCATTGGGTCGGCACCATTATCCTTCACGTTGTCGTAGTCCTTCCAGTCGCGATGGTACCATCGAATCATTTCTATCTTCTCATTTCTGTCTTTTCCCTTGCCATAGACATAATGTCCGGGTAGGAAAGGTTCGTACCTTTCGCATTGACCCTCCAGGGCTTTCAGTTCGGAGGCAACATAAACGGTGCCGTCGCTGTCGTAACCGATATAGAGGGGTATAACCCCGATGGGATCGCGTGCAATGAGAAATTCGTCCCTCTCCTCATCGTAGAGTACAAAGGCAAAGATGCCACTCAGGTCCTCCAAGAAATTGATACCCTTCTTGCGATACAACGCCAGGATTACTTCGCAGTCGCTGCCGGTCTGGAACTCGTATTGTCCGACATAGCGGCGACGTATGTCCTGATGGTTGTATATCTCACCGTTGACAGCCAGTATCTGTTTGCGGTCGGGTGAATACAAGGGCTGACCACCTGATTCGGGGTCGACGATGCTCAGGCGTTCGTGAGCCAGGATGGCTGTCTCACCTTGGTAGATACCACTCCAGTCAGGACCGCGGTGACGGATTTTCTGACTCATGCCTAAGGCTTTTTCACGCAGAGTCCGTGTCGGACGTCTCGTGTTCAATATTGCTACAATTCCACACATAATATTATTTACTATTTGACTATTTACGATTTACCATTTAAAGATATGTCATATAAAGATAGTTGGTCTGTGCCGGATATTCGGCTGCAAGGGTGTCGATCTGATTTACCATTGGTACGATGTTCCATTCCTTACGCCATTGACGGACCTTGAGTCCGGCTTCCTCCATATTGTTCATTGCCTTCTCAAGTCCGAGGGCACGCGCAATCTGGAAGTCGGAGAATCCATATACCTTTGCCTCATGGATAAGTTCGGTGAATTCAGCCGATTCAATCAGTTCGAGCAGTTCGGATGGTTCCATCTCTTCGGACAGTTCTGCGAACATCTGGAACTCTGTCCGTTGGGATTCCTGCTTCAGCTGCGTGTCGATATCGATGATATGTCTCAGTTTCTGAAGGAACCAACGGTCAATCTTCGTCAGTTCGTGAATCTTCTCTATTCCGTAGCCCATAAGCATTGCTTTGGCAACGACGAAGATGCGGGTGTCGGTGGCATGAACGAGTGCTTCCTCGATGTCATCGACCTTTAGTTCTTTGTTTTCCACAAAACCATGCATGCCCTGACCTATCATACGCAGACCTTTCTGTATGGACTCCTCGAACGTGCGTCCGATTGCCATCACTTCTCCCACACTCTTCATCGACGAACCCAACTGATGACTTACGCCCTGAAACTTCGTGAGGTCCCATCGTGGAATCTTACATACCACGTAATCGAGGGCAGGTTCGAAGAAAGCCGAAGTGGTCTTGGTAACCGCATTCTTCAGTTCGAACAGTCCGTAACCCAGTCCGAGTTTTGCAGCCACGAAAGCCAGTGGATAACCTGTAGCCTTCGATGCCAGTGCCGACGAACGTGAGAGTCGTGCATTCACCTCAATGACCCTGTAGTCCTCGCTCTCGGGGTCAAGGGCGTACTGCACGTTGCATTCGCCTACGATTCCGATGTGACGTATGATTTTGATGGCTAAAGCCCTTAGTTTATGATATTCAGCGTTGCTCAACGTCTGACTTGGAGCAACTACGATGGATTCGCCAGTATGAATGCCGAGGGGGTCGAAGTTTTCCATGTTACATACTGTGATACAGTTGTCGTAACGGTCGCGCACCACCTCATACTCTATCTCTTTCCAACCTCTCAATGATTTCTCGACCAGTACCTGTGGCGAAAACGAGAAAGCCTCTTCAGCCTGCACTTCCAGTTCGTCGGCATTGTCGCAGAATCCGGAACCCAGACCACCCAGGGCGTATGCTGCACGCAGGATGACCGGATAACCAAGTTCGGTAGCTGCCGCCCTTACCTCTTCTATAGTGGTACATGCATGACTCTTAATGGTTTTTACGTCGATTTCATCGAGCTTTTTCACGAAAAGGTCGCGGTCTTCAGTATCGATAATAGCCTGTACCGGAGTACCCAGTACCTTTACTCCATATTTCTCAAGTACACCTTGACGATGCAGTTCTACACCACAGTTCAGGGCTGTCTGTCCGCCGAACGAAAGCAGAATGCCATCGGGGCGTTCCTTTTCGATGATTCGTTCCACGAAGTCCGGTTTCACCGGTTGGAAATACACCTTGTCAGCCACACCGTCGGAGGTCTGTACAGTGGCGATGTTGGGGTTTACAAGAACCGACTCGATGCCTTCCTCCTTCAATGCCTTCAAAGCCTGTGCTCCGCTATAGTCGAATTCACCGGCCTGTCCTATCTTCAGGGCACCGCTGCCCAACAGCAGCACTTTCTTTATTGTCTTGTCTTCCATATCATATTGTTTCATTAAGCATTTTTGCAAATTCGTCGAACAGGAACTCCGTATCCACAGGTCCGCTGCATGCCTCAGGATGGAACTGAGCCGACATCCACGGGTTTGTCTTGTGACGTATTCCTTCGTTCGAACCGTCGTTCATATTCACGAACAACTCCTCCCAATCCTCAGGCAATGTGGAGGCATCTACGGCATAACCGTGGTTCTGAGAGGTGATGAAACACTGGGGCGTGCCGACTCTCTGTACCGGTTGGTTGTGGCTGCGATGACCATATTTCAGTTTGTATGTTGCTGCTCCTGCGGCTTTTGCCAGCAACTGATTGCCGAGACATATACCCATGCAGGGACGTACATGTTCGTTGCTGAGAAATGTTTTGATATGTTCTACAGTCGTCTTGCATTGTTCGGGGTCACCAGGACCGTTAGCAAGGAAGAGTCCGTCGAAATCGAGGGTATTGAAGTCGTAGTCCCAAGGAACACGTATAACTTCTATACCCCTCTTAATCAGGCATCGGACGATGTTTGCCTTGACGCCACAATCGACGAGAACAACGCGCTTTAGTTGAGAGTTGAGAATTGAGAATTGAGAGTTGAGAGTTGAGAGTTGAGAGTTGAGAATTGAGAATTGAGAGTTGGGACGGTAGGTTATGACTTCCTTACAACTTACTTTTTCTACCCAGTTCACGGAGCCATAATCTTCACTCTGACATCTTCCATCTTCCATCTGACATCCGTCTATGACGATCCGTCCCATCATTACTCCATGTTCGCGGAGCAGCATTGTAAGACGGCGTGTATCGATGCCGGTCAGACCGGGTACGCCTTCCTGTTTCAGCCATTCGGAGAGTGACTGCTTGGCGTTCCAATGTGAGTATTCCTCGCTATAGTCTGCCACAATCAGGGCTGCTGCATGAATACGTCCGCTCTCCATCAGTTTGGGTAATCCGTTCTCACTTATCTCGGTTGTCGGTACACCATAGTTACCGATGAGCGGGTAAGTCATCGTCAGCATCTGTCCCGCATAGCTCGGGTCGGTCAGACTTTCGGGATATCCCGTCATTGCCGTGTTGAAAACGACCTCGCCCACAGCATTCTTTTCCGCTCCGAACGACCAGCCCTCCAGTTCCGTACCGTCGTCGAGTATCAGTTTTGCTTTTTTCTTCATATTACAGTTGCATTTTCAGTATTTGTTCTACATAATTGATGAAAGCCTGGTTTACCATACGTACACCACCGGCTGTGGGATAGTGTCCCGTGAAGTACCAGTCGCCCGGATGGTTCGGGCAGGCTTCGTGCAGTCCCTCGATACTCTGAAACACCAGTTTTACGGGTGACGTCATATTCAGCGGACGGAGCATCTCTGCAATCTTATGGTCGATTTCATCGGTGGTAAAGGGTGCATAGATGGCACGTACATGGTTTTCGGTATTGGGTTCGGACTTACATTTCCGATATGTCTCAGCAATGAGCTGGTGCATACTCCTCTCCTGTATGAGTGCGATGGCAGCACGGAAGGCACAGAGTTCCTCGAGTCGGGACATATCAATGCCATAATAGTCGGGGTAGCGTATCTGTGGTGAACTGCTGACCATGACAATCTTTTTCGGATGCAGACGGTCGAGAATCTTGAATATGCTTTCGCGCAGAGTTGTTCCTCTGACTATACTGTCGTCGATGATGACGAGATTATCCTCGTAGGGTGTGAGTGAACCATAGGAGATGTCATATACATGGGCTGCGAGGTCGTTGCGTTCAGATCCGTCGCTGATGAACGTACGCAGTTTGATATCCTTCCACACCACTTTTTCTATCCTCACGTCGTGGTCGAGTTTTCGTATTCCGTCGGTCATGCCGTGAAAGGCTACTTCGGCAGTATTCGGAATGTAAGAGAATACCGTATGCGGCACGTCTCCTCCTATTGCCTTCATGATGGCAGGAGTCAGTTGTTCGCCCAACCGTTTGCGTTCCTGATAGATGTCGCAGTCGGAACCACGACTGAAATATATGCGTTCGAACGAGCATGCGCTGTATTGCTGTTGAGGCAGAATCTGAGTCACATGGGTTGAACCGTTCTTCTTCACGATGAGTGCCTGTCCGGCAGGCAGTTCGTGGATATCTTCGGCAGTAAGGTCGAAAGTGGTCTGAATGACAGGCCGCTCACTTGCAACCACCATGACTTCGTCGTCCTGATACCAGAATGCGGGACGGATGCCCCAAGGGTCGCGTACAGCAAACATCTCACCGCTACCCGTCAGTCCGCACATTACATATCCGCCGTCAAAATGCTGCATTGTGGTTTTCAGTACGTTCGCCATCTCCACATTGTCCTCGATATACTCGGTGAGTTCGGTGTCTTCCAGTCCCTTACTCTTACCTTCGTCAAAGAGTCGTTCCACCTCACGGTCGAGTCTGTGTCCCATCAGTTCGAGGGTTATGTATGCATCGCCGTAGAATCGTGGCGACTGTCCTTGTTTGGTCAGCAGAGAGAAAATCTCGTCTATGTTGGTCATATTGAAATTACCGCACAGACACAGATTCTTTGTCCTCCAGTTATTTCTTCTCAGAAACGGATGCACATACTGCAGTCCGCTCCGTCCTGTTGTGGAATAGCGCAGATGACCCATGTAAAGTTGTCCGGCAAACGACTTGTCCACATGCTTGAACACCTCGGTAATGGCATCTTTCCCTTCTGCACGTTCGCGAAACATGTATTCCTCACCGGCAGGAGCATTCAGATTGACGCATGCCACACCTGCACCCTCCTGACCACGGTTATGCTGTTTCTCCATCAACAGATAGAGTTTGTTCAGCCCCCATCTCCAGGTGCCGTATTTTCGTTCGTAATACTCAAGTGGTTGCAGCAGGCGTACCATTGCCACACCACATTCATGCTTCAGCGGTTCCATCGATACATGCTTTTATAAATGATAAGAATAGAGGATGCGGATGCAATACGGTTGATGAGTATTCAGGATGGAATTGTGTTCCGATATACCATCTGTGAGTAGGTATTTCCACTATCTCAACCAGTCCGGTAGCAGGATTAATACCTGTGCATTGCATGCCGTTCTGTTCATATTCCGACTTGTAACCATCGTTGAATTCGTAGCGATGACGGTGTCGTTCTTTGATGGAACATTGACCGTTGACCATTGACCATGAACCGTTGTAGGCTTGCCATGCTCTGCTCTGTTCCTTCAGTTCGCATTCGTAACTTCCCAGTCGCATCGTGCCTCCCTTCTGTGTTATGGTCTTTTGTTCTTCCATCATGTCTATCACGTTGTGTGGTGTGTTGGCATCCATCTCGCTACTGTTTGCATCGCTGTAGCCAAGGACGTTACGTGCAAACTCGATTACCATCATCTGCATACCCAGACAGATGCCGAAAGTGGGAGCGTCGTGGGAGCGTCCGTATTCAGCTGCTACAATCTTACCTTCTATGCCACGCTGACCGAATCCCGGACAGATGACTATTCCCTGCATGTCACTCAGCTTTTCCGCTACGTTCGCTTTGTTCAGTTCTTCGCTGTTGACAAATACGGCTTTCACCCTGCGGTCGTTATATGTTCCGGCATGAGCCAGACTCTCGATTATGCTTTTGTAGGCATCCTGCAGGTTGTATTTTCCGACAAGTGCAATACGAACTATCTTAGTTGCATTTTTCCTACGTTCCAGGAAATCGCGCCAAGGTCCTAACTCGGGAGTGATTCCAGGTTCTATTCCCAGTTTTTTGAGTATTATGTAGTCCAGTCCCTGACGTTGCATGTTGACAGGTACTTCGTAGATGCTTGGGAGGTCCTGACTCTGAATGACGGCTGCTGTGTCCACGTTGCAGAAGTGCGCTACTTTTGCCTTCAGATCTTCGCTGAGTTCGTGTTCGGTACGCAGAACCAGTACTTCGGGTTGAATACCCAGTCCTTGCAGTTGCTTCACGCTGGTCTGTGTGGGTTTGGTCTTCAGTTCGCCCGCTGCTGCAAGATAGGGTACGTAAGTCAGGTGCACATTCAAAGCCCGCTGTGGTCCCAGTTCCCATCTCAGCTGTCGGATTGCCTCAAGAAACGGTTGACTCTCGATGTCACCGATGGTTCCGCCAATCTCCGTAATGACGAAGTCGAGCGGTTGCTTCGATGCGTTCAGCAGGATGCGCCGTTTTATCTCATCGGTAATATGCGGCACTACCTGGATAGTTTTACCCAGGTAGTCACCTCTACGTTCCCGTTCTATCACACTCAGATATATCCGTCCCGTCGTCACACTGTTGTCGCGAGTCGTCTCTATTCCTGTGAACCTCTCATAGTGTCCCAGGTCAAGGTCGGTCTCCATTCCATCGGCTGTTACGTAGCACTCTCCGTGTTCGTACGGGTTGAGTGTCCCCGGGTCGATGTTGATGTAAGGGTCGAACTTCTGAATAGTAATGCGGTAGCCCCGCGCCTGCAGGAGTTTTCCCAGCGAAGCTGAGATTATACCCTTGCCGAGCGACGAGGCCACACCTCCGGTAATGAAAATATACTTTGTCTCCATGCGATTATGTTGTGAACCCATTTATGGTCTCAATGTGAATCCGAACACCAGATATGCATCCTGACTGCTTGGGTTGGCTGTTATCTGACCGAATATCGGAATACTGAACGAGTCGGTTATACGGATATCTTTCGTCGCTCTGAGCGAGATGTTGGTCACAGCAAATCCTTCAGTTCTGTAGAAACTTGTGGCGTAAGGAACTGCTCCGGCAGTAGCTTTCCATGACATACCACCCAGGCGGAATGGAGCGGAAATCTCGAAGTAGCTGCTGTATGCTCGTTTGTCACTTTGGGTTCTACCGTCGTTTCCAGCGAAATTCGTAAACCACTGAATGCTTGCCCATCCGAAATCGTAGCCTACGTTAGCTTCGAATACATGGTTTGTTCCGTGAGCATCATATTTGAAGTAACGACTCAGTGGGTCAAGACCGTTGCTGAACCAGTAGTCAGTAATACCAACGTTAAAACCGCTGATGGTGTAGCCGAGTGTCAGGTCGAACTCTCTTGTGTCGGACGAATCGGTCAGTCCTGTGCTACCCCATGCCGTAAGTGACAGTCCCTTGTAGCCTATGCCCAGGGTGGGTTGGAGCGACGTGTGACCTGAATCCAATCCACGCCAAATATATTGACTTACCACATCTGCTGCCAGAGTAGTTTCTATTTCCGTTTTTGCCTCTACGGCAGTCGCTGTGAAGAGCGACATCGCCGTGAGGACAGTCAATCTAATTACCTTTTTCATATATCTTTGTAATGTTTAAAGTTTAATGTTTAAAGACAGTTTAAAGGTTTAAACCATCAGTTATAGCAACTCTCTCCGTGTTCGTAGATGTCGAGACCTTCTTCCTCGATACGGCTGTCTACACGCAGACCGTGCAGTTTCTTGATGCCGTAGAACAGTAAGACTCCGCAACCGGCTGCCCAAAGGTCGATAACCAGAATGCCGAAGAACTCAGCTCCGAGGAATCCCCAACCATGACCGTAGAGTGCACCTTCCGATGTAGACAGCAGACCGGTCATCAGTGTTCCGAGAATACCGCATACACCATGTACGGATGAAGCACCGACAGGGTCGTCAATATGGAGCACATGGTCGATGAATTCGATAGAAAATACGAGTACAGTACCACATACAAGACCTATTACTACTGCACCTACTGGTGAAACCATATCGCAACCGGCGGTGATACCAACCAGACCTGCAAGGATGCCGTTGAGGGTAAGTGAGAGTGAAGGTTTGCCATACTTAAGCCATGTGATGAACATAGTTGCCACACCTCCGGCTGCTGCAGCAAGGTTGGTAGTAAGGAACACGTGTGAGATCGCTACACGGTTCACTTCGCCTGATGCAGCCAACTGGCTACCTGGGTTGAATCCGAACCATCCCATCCAAAGGATAAACACACCAAGTGCAGCCATAGTCAGGTTGTGACCAGGGATAGCACGGCTCTTACCGTTTTTGTCATATTTTCCAAGACGTGGTCCCAGAGCAATGGCACCGACCAGAGCCAACACACCACCTACGCTGTGTACAATAGCCGAACCTGCGAAGTCGTGGAACACGTGACCGAACGTAGTCATCATGAATCCGTCGGCTGCGTCGCTGCACAACCAGCCTCCACCCCATGTCCAGTGTCCCTCGATGGGGTAAATCAGCAATGAAATGACAGCGCTGTAAATAAGATACATCGAAAACTTAGTACGCTCAGCCATTGCACCACTTACGATTGTAGCAGCTGTAGCACAGAATACCGTTTCGAAAATCAGGAAACCTTCTACAGGCAGATCGCTGCCGTAGAAACTGAGGTCTCCCCAGTTTGGCATACCGATGAAACCGGCACCGTCGCTGCCGAACATAAAGCCGAAACCGATGAAGAAAAACAATAGCGAACCTACCATGAAATCGACAAAATTCTTCATGAGAATGTTTGCTGTGTTTTTTCCGCGTGTAAATCCAGCCTCACACAATGCAAATCCCGGTTGCATCCAAAAGACCAGCATGGCAGCCAATAGCATCCATACCGTGTCGAGTGATAATCCTATTTCGTTCATAACTCTTTCCTTTTTATATTATTAATAATGTGTGGTGACTACTTCTTATCTCTCAATACTGTGTCACCATGTTCACCGGTGCGAATGCTCCACGTGTCAATCATTTCACTCACGAAGATACGTCCGTCACCAATCTCTCCTGTATGTGCTACTCGCAAAATGACTTTTACTGTCGGTTCTACGAACTGATCACGACAAACAATAGTCAGAGCCACACGTTCTATAACGTCGGTCGAATACTGGACACCACGATATATTCTCTCTTCACGGCTTTGACCGATGCCGTGTACATTATGGTACTCAAACCAGTCGATATCCGAATTGAGTAAAGCTTCCTTTACTTCATCGAACTTGGTTTTCCGGATAATTGCTTCTATTCTTTTCATACCTTAAAAAATGCTTTAAATGAAACAAATAACTTACTAATTTTCACCCATTGCAATGAATTTGGTGCAAATGTACGACATTTTGAAAGAATAACCATAACATAACTATCTAAATATCATAATAAAAATTATTCAACTTTCAAAATGTAAAAAATATTTAGCGACAACAATATGTTGAATAACACTTTTTCAAGAAAAGGGTGATTTAAAAAGCAAAATGAAACCATCTGAAAAAATATTGTGAAAAAATGATAGATAAAAGTACGTTATATGGTCAAAAAGATATAACTTTGCACTCGAAATGAGAAAAATGATAGCATAACTCATTATTAAATATAAATAATGTTAGTAATATGGGTCAGATAAAACAAAGCAAGGTAAGTAAAGGTCTTTATCAGAAAAGTAACGAGCATGATGCCTGTGGAGTTGGCATGATTGTCAATATCCATGGCAATAAAACTCATGAACTCATAGACGATGCACTTTGTGTACTGGAGAATATGCGTCATCGTGGAGCTGAAGTAGGAAAAGACGGTGATGGAGCCGGCATTATGTTGCAGATTCCTCACGAATTCATACTGCTTCAGGGTATACCGGTTCCTGAAAAAGGAAAATATGGTACGGGACTCGTATTCCTTCCGAAAAACGTAAATACCCAGAAAGAGATTCTCAAGGTTATTAAGGATGAGGTGGAAGCCGAAGGATTGCAACTCATGCATCTGCGCGACGTTCCTACTTGTCCCGAGTGTCTGGGTAACAGGGCTTTGGATAGCGAACCGGACATAAAGCAGCTTTTCATTACAATGGGAAGTGGATGCGATGCATCGGATCTTGATCGCAAACTCTACATCGCAAGAAAGAAAATAGAACGACGCATTGATCATTCCGATTTCTACGTATGTTCGCTCAGTACGACAAATATAATATATAAAGGTATGTTGTCGTCGGTACAGGTGCGCCAGTACTTCCCCGACCTCTCGTCACCTTATATGACAAGTGGTATGGCTATCGTTCATTCACGTTTCAGTACCAACACCTTCCCTTCATGGTCTCTTGCTCAGCCGTTCCGCATGCTGGCTCACAACGGAGAGATAAACACTATTCGTGGTAACCGAGGATGGATGAAGGCAAGAGAGAGTGTGTTGTCGAGTGAGGCTCTGGGCGATGTGAACCGTCTGTCACCTATAGTACAGCCTGGTATGAGCGATTCTGCAAGTCTTGACAACGTACTGGAGTTCCTGCTTATGTCGGGACTTTCTCTGCCGAAGGCGATGAGTGTACTCATTCCGGAGTCGTTCAACGACAAAAACCCGATATCACGTGAGTTGAAAGCTTTCTATGAGTATCATTCCATACTTATGGAACCGTGGGACGGACCTGCAGCTCTGCTTTTCAGCGACGGACGATATGTAGGTGGCATGCTTGACCGCAACGGTCTGCGTCCGGCACGTTACACTATCACCCGTCAGGGTACAATGATTGTGGCAAGCGAAGTTGGAGTACTCGATTTCGATGCTGCCGACGTGAAAGAGAAAGGACGTCTGCAACCCGGAAAGATTCTCCTTGTCGATACGGTAGAGGGAAAGATATATTACGATGGGGAGATAAAGCAGCAGTTGGCAAGTGAATACCCATACGAACAATGGCTCTCGACGAGTCGCATCCAGCTGGAGAAACTGAAAAGCGGACGTCATGTGAGTGGCAGTGTGGTTGACTACGAGAAGAAACTGCGTTGTTTCGGTTTCGGACAGGAAGACATAGACCGCACCGTCGTACCAATGGCTACTGCTGGACAGGAACCTGTGGCTGCTATGGGTAACGATACTCCGTTGGCTGTCATCAGCGACCGTCCGCAGGTGTTGTTCAATTATTTCCGTCAGCAGTTTGCACAGGTGACGAACCCTGCCATCGACCCGATACGTGAGGAACTCGTGATGTCGCTGACTGAATATATAGGTGCTGTAGGTAGCAATATCCTGACCCCCGACAGTTCTAACTGTAAGATGGTCAGACTGCCGCAACCCGTACTGACGAATACCCAGCTTGATATCCTGTGCAACATACGATATAAAGGATTCAACACGAAGAAACTGGCTACGGTATTCGATGCAGAAGGTGGAGCCGACGCATTACGTGAGGCACTCGACCGTCTCTGCTCTGAGGCTGAGGCTTGTGTAGATGAGGGTGTGAACTATATTATACTCAGCGACCGCGACGTCGATGAACACAAGGCTGCAATACCGAGTCTGCTAGCTGTAAGTGCTGTTCACCACGACCTGATTGAAAAAGGAAAACGTGTACAGACAGCCCTCATAGTAGAGAGTGGTGAAATACGCGAAGTGATGCATGCCGCCCTGTTGCTGGGATACGGTGCCAGCGCCATCTGTCCTTACATGACATTTGCCGTACTCGACCGTCTGGTAGCTGAACATAAAATTCAGGAAGAATACGCAACTGCTGAGGCCAACTACATCAAGGCTGTCGATAAGGGTTTGAAGAAGATAATGTCGAAGATGGGTATCTCGACCATACGCAGTTATCGTGGAGCGAAGATTTTCGAAAGTATCGGACTGGGTGAAGAACTGCTCAGAAAGTATTTCGGTACGGAGGTCAGCACCATCGGTGGTATCGGTCTGGAAGAGATAGCACGCGATGCCAAGCGTCTGCATGATGAGGCTTACGGAAGTGACAAGGTTTCGACATTCCTTCCAAACAACGGTCAGTACTCATGGCGCCGTGACGGCATAGCCCACGCATGGAATCCCGAGACGATTGCAACCCTTCAGATTGCAACCCGACTGGGCAGTTATAAGAAGTTCAAGGAATGGGAAGAGAAGGTGGACGTAAAGGATTCTCCTATTTTCATCCGCGACTATTTCGGAATCAAGAAAGCCGCAACCCCTACCCCTATAGAGGAGGTGGAATCGGTAGAAAGCATAGTTAAGCATTTCGTGACGGGAGCCATGTCGTTCGGAGCACTCAGTATCGAGGCTCACGAGGCTCTGGCACTTGCCATGAACCGTCTGGGAACACGTTCCAACACTGGTGAGGGCGGTGAGGATAACCGACGTTATCACTCTGATGTGGATGGAGTAAGTCTCTCCAGCAAGACAAAGCAGATTGCCAGTGGGCGATTCGGTGTCACAGCCGAATACTTGGTCAATGCCGAGGAAATACAGATAAAGGTGGCACAGGGTGCAAAACCCGGTGAGGGTGGTCAGCTTCCTGGTTTCAAAGTGAACGAAATCATAGCCAAGACCCGTAATGCCATACCGGGCATCAGTCTTATCTCACCTCCACCTCATCACGACATATATTCAATTGAGGACCTCTCACAACTTATTTTCGACCTGAAGAACGTGAACCCTACCGCTGCCGTCAGTGTCAAGCTGGTAGCCGAGAGTGGTGTGGGTACTGTTGCTGCGGGGGTAGCCAAGGCAAAAGCCGACCTCATCGTCATCAGTGGTGCCGAGGGTGGTACGGGCGCAAGTCCGGCATCCAGCATGCGCTTTGCAGGTATCTCTCCAGAGATTGGTCTGGCTGAGACTCAGCAGACACTCCTTCTCAACGGACTGCGTAGCGGTGTACGTCTCCAGACCGACGGACAACTCAAGACTGCAAAGGATGTCATCCTGATGGCTATGCTCGGAGCCGATGAATTCTCATTCGGTACACTGCCGCTCATTGTTCTCGGATGTGTCATGATGCGCAAATGTAACACCAACACTTGTCCTGTCGGCGTTGCTACACAGGACGAGACCCTTCGTCAGCGTTTCAGAGGCAGCAGCGACTATGTAGTCAATTTCTTCACCTTCCTTGCTCAGCATGTGCGTGAATACCTTAGCGAGATAGGTGTAAAGAGTCTGAACGACATCATAGGACGTACCGACCTTATCGAGATTCATGCAGCTCAGGCTCCTGCAAAACAGGCAACTATGGACTTCAGTCGTCTGCTTTATAAGCCAGAAGACGTACAGCAGCTCTGCTGGGACGGAAGAGGCTTCACACATGTGAAAGATGTGAAGGACGAAGGCATCATCCGCGATGCTTCGGTTGCTATCGAGAAAGGGGAGAAGGTAAGTCTCTCTTATCCTATACACAATATTGACCGCTCTGTCGGCACTATGCTTTCCGGACAGATTGCAAAGCAGTACGGCGAGGCAGGACTGCCCGACGACACCGTCAGTATCTCGTTCAAGGGTTCTGCAGGTCAGAGTTTCGGTGCCTTTGCTGTTCATGGTGTAAGTCTGAAACTCGAAGGTGAAACCAACGACTACTTCGGTAAGGGACTCTCTGGAGCATGTATCAGTATAGTTCCACCTCAGCACCGCAGCGAGGGTTTCGAGGCAGAAAAGAATATCATTGCCGGAAATACAGGACTCTACGGTGCCACAAGTGGCGAACTCTACGTCAACGGTTGTGTAGGTGAACGATTCGCTGTGCGCAACTCGGGTGCCATAGCTGTTGTCGAAGGAGCCGGCGACCACTGCTGCGAGTATATGACTGGAGGTCGTGTCGTAGTTTTGGGTAAGACAGGACGCAACTTTGCAGCCGGTATGAGTGGCGGTGTAGCCTACGTTTACGACCCGGATCGTTCATTCGATTACTTCTGTAATATGGACATGGTCGAAATAAACCTCGTAGAAGACTCGTCAAGCCGCAAGGAACTGCTCGAACTAATACGCCAGCATTACCTGCATACAGGCAGTCCGTTGGCAGGCAGAATGCTCGACGACTGGGCGCACTTTGTTGACGATTTTGTACAGGTAATGCCAATCGAATATAAACGAGTGCTCCATGAGCAGCAGATGGCAAAACTTCAGCAGAAAATAAAAGGCATACAACGCGACTATTAATGGTCAATGGTCAATATTCAATGTTCAATGGATAAATAGTAAATTATAATGGGAAATCCAAAAGCATTCTTAGAGATACATCGTCAGGAAGCCGGTTACCGTCCGGTTCATGACAGGATACACGACTTCGGTGAAGTGGAACAGACACTCAATACCCGTGATCGCAAACTCCAGGCAAGTCGATGCATGGACTGCGGAGTGCCCTTCTGTCATTGGGCATGTCCGCTGGGCAATAAAGCCCCTGAGTGGAACGACGCACTTTGGCGTGGAGAATGGGAACTGGCATATCGTCTGTTGTCTGCTACCAACCCGTTCCCAGAGTTCACAGGACGTATCTGTCCGGCTCTTTGTGAGAAGGCATGCGTACTGAACCTCACCATCCACGAACCGACAACCAACCGTGAAGACGAATGTGCCATCACCGAGGCTGCTTTCCGTGAAGGTTACATCACTCCGGCTTCGCCAAAACGAAACGGCAAGAAAGTGGCTGTAGTAGGAGGCGGTCCTGCCGGACTGGCTGCTGCAAACAGTCTCAACCTCATGGGATACACCGTGACCATATTCGAGAAAAACGAAGCAGCAGGCGGACTCCT
>CACYGK010000004.1 GCA_902774005.1 uncultured Bacteroidales bacterium
ATTGTAAAAACTGCTTTGCACTCTTTTGCCGCTTCGAAGAAATTAGCCGTAGAGCAGTTGAGCTTTGAGGAAAAAGGATCTTATACCAGCGGCACTGGCCTTACGCTGAATCCCACGAATGCCATTCTTAACTTCACCGTTACCGACTTGACGCCATCTACTGAAGTCGATGTAGCATTAACAGGTCCTAATGACCTTAATATTACTGGAAAAGTAACAACAGATGCTGAGGGCAATGCTACATTTGCCATGGGCGTTAGGAACGGAAATGATTTGAGCGGACTCTCCCTGAGAGTGGCTGGCAATCCTGTCACCATCACCAGCAGCAGCAAAGAACTCACCGCCGGCAAGATTTACAATATCACGAGGATTGCAGGGGGTACTGTCGGCGGCAAATTCACCATCAACGGCTCGGGTGACAAGGTGTACTTCTCGAAGGGTAATCTGCGTTATGTATCAGGCAAATGGACCTTCTTCGACCACCAGTATGACTACTACAGCAGCTATAACGCTAATGCTTGGGACAAGTTTGGTTGGGTAGGTGAGTCAGGCAATTTGGCGGAAGAGACTCCCGACGAGTGGGGTGTCAGCACTTCTAACACAGATAATGATTACGGCACCGATGCCGATGAAGATTTGGCGAACGACTGGAAAAATGTTCCCGACCCCATCGGCTTCGGCTGGCATACACCAAGTAAAGCCGACTGGGATTTCATACTCTACACCCGCAGCGCTTCTACCGTCGCCGGCGTGGAAAATGCACGCTTTGCCAAGGGTCAGGTGAACGGTGTGCATGGTCTCATCCTCTTCCCCGACAGCTATACTCACCCTGACGGCGTGGCCAATCCTGAGGGCATCAACGAGACCGGCGATGCAGGATGGAACGACAACAGCTACAATGTCGCAGATTGGACTAAGATGGAAGATGCAGGCTGCGTGTTTCTGCCGACTGCCGGATGGCGCTCAGGGACTATTGTTGCCGGTTATAATAACCGTTGTGAATACTGGACCACTACCCACGGCACTCAGGCCTACACGGCTATCTTCTTGAACGTAGTATCGGACGAAATAAACACAGACGCCTCCGGCTTTCGTTATACCGGCCGCTCCGTGCGCCTCGTTCTATACGACAACTAAACAGAATAATAACAAAAAAATTTGTGTTAAACGTTAAAACTATTATGAAGAAACAGTACATGAAGCCATCCGCCGAGGTGGTTAAGTTACAACAAAACCCTCGCTTTCATTCGAGTGTTAACAACAAAACAGAAAGACAATGATCAGAAAGAATATCTTCAAACTGATGGCATTGGCTCTGCTTATGCCAGCTATGATGATGCTCACTGCCTGCGGCAATGAGGACGAAGTCGTAAACCCAGAGAAACCTGCAACTGCTGAGGCTGCTGAGACCGCTGTCAATAAGGGCTATGCTCTGCCTGTAACCGTTAATGTAACCCGCCAGGGCGACGGCACGCGCGCTACGTATAACGAATCTACTAAGAAGCTCACTTTCAGCGCTGGCGACAAACTGTTTGTGAATGGTTTTCACGATGAAGCAGGGTCCTATGCCGGCACGCTGAATTATGTGTCAGAAGGAACATTCAGCGGCACCATTTATACCCAGGAAAGGACTTACGCCCCTATCGAAGATATTTTAAAGAATGGGGACGCTGTCGCAACCCTGCTGCCTGCTGGCTACGAGAGCTATGGCTATTTAACAATTGATGAAAATTATATTCTAGAAAAAAATGACGATTTTCTATCAGTTTCAGATTCGAAAGCTTTTGTTGCCTCAGAGAATGCAAAGGCAAATGGCGTAGAGCAGCTTAGCTTTGAGCAAGCGACCGGATATGACAATGGCTTTACCCTGGTGCCACAGAATGCCGTTCTCAACTTCACCATCTCCGGCTTGGAGGCAGGCAAAAAGGACGTGACATTAAATGTAAAAAGTAAATTTGATAAGGATTATACTGTAACAGGAAGCGTGACTCCCAATGCTTCGGGCGTTGCCACATTTGCCATCGGCGTACCCAATGGTGCAAAAATAAAAGATATGGAAAACAACCTGACCGTGGGTAGTACTAATTTCACCCTTCCCAGCACAACTTTCACCGCCGGCAAGATTTACAACATCACGAGGGTTGCTAATGCCATCAATGGCCAGTTCAGCGTGAGCAGCACAAAGAAGGTGTATTTCTCTAAGAGCACCCAGCTGTACTAGCGGATGGTTCCTGCCCTCGACGGGAACAACGCTAACTACATGTACTTCAATTCGAGCAGCTTGGGCGCATACCTCCTCAGCTATCGCAAGTTCGGTCGCTCCGTGCGCCTCGTTCTATACGACAACTAAACAGAA
Source organism: uncultured Bacteroidales bacterium (assembly GCA_902774005.1). Lineage (GTDB taxonomy): Bacteria > Bacteroidota > Bacteroidia > Bacteroidales > Bacteroidaceae > Minthosoma. The sequence goes on from CACYGK010000004.1 coordinate 2,357, forward strand.
TAATAACAAAAAATTTTGTATTAAACGTTAAAACTATTATGAAGAAACAGTACATGAAGCCATCCGTCGAGGTGGTTAAGTTACAACAAAAAGAGGCGCTGCTTCAGTCGAGCGTGGATGCCACAATGAACACCATGTGGGAGGAGGAAGACATCTGATGCCCTCGCTTTCATTCGAGTGTTAACAACAAAAACAGAAAGACAATGATCAGAAAGAATATCTTCAAACTGATGGCATTGGCTCTGCTTATGCCAGCCATGATGTTGCTCACTGCCTGCGGCAATGAGGACGAAGTCGTAAACCCTGAGAAAACCCAGAACGGGAATACCCAGACCGAGAGCACAGCCCAGAAAGGTTACCCGCTTCAAGTGACCGTCAACGCGACCCGTAAGGACACCCGCGCCCACTTTAACGAATCTACCATGAAGCTTGAATTCAGCGCAGGCGACAAGCTGTATGTGTATGGTAATCACGACACTGTAGGCTTTTTTGCCGGCACGTTGGATATGGTGTCTGAAGGCACATTCAGCGGTACCATTTATACTACGAACCCGTACGATGGCACAGCCGATGCACTTCTTTCGGGAGCATCCCTTGTAGGTGCATTGCTGCTACCTAACGACTTCGGTACTTATAAATATCTCTCTATTAGCGGAAGCGGTTGTAGTACTGAAGTATCACTCAATCCAAACCGTGTTTTTACAACCTCGAAAACAACAGCCTTGGAGCAGTTCAGCTATGAGTATTCTTTTGGGTATAGTAGCGGCTTTGCTCTGACTCCAGATAATGCTATTCTTAACTTCACCATCACCGGCTTGACGCCATCTACTGAAGTCAATGTAGCATTAACAGGTCCTAATGACCTTAACATTTCTGAAAAAGTAACAACAAATGCTTCAGGCACCGCGACATTTGCTATAGGTATAAAGAGTAGTACTGATTTAAATAATCTCTCCCTGACAGTAGGTGGTAATGCTATCCCCCTCGCCAGCGGAAGTAAAACGCTCGAAGCCGGCAAGATTTATAATATTAATAGGAGTGTAGTGTTCAGCAATGCCACAGCAGAGGACGTAGGTAAGGTGATTGGTGCCAATGGTAGGATCTACACCAATGTTTCCGCAGCTTCCGCAGCAGGCACCACCGCCGTAGCCATGATTGCCTATGTGGGTAGTGCCGGTAGTGTGGATACTGGCAATGGCGTCTATAAGGGTCTCGCTATAGCTATGAGTGATGCCAATGGTGGCAGTGCATGCCAATGGTATACAACATATGCGGAAGCTACATGCGTAAGCAAGAGCGATGACCTTGCCACAGCCCTCGGATTCAAGAATGGTATCGCCAGCACAAAGACGTTAACCACCGATGGTCACACCCACGCTGCTGCTACCGCAGCCCGGAACAACAACGGTACTGCGGCACCCAGCTGTACTAGCGGATGGTTCCTGCCCTCGATAGGTCAGTGGAACCTGATAGTTAAGGGTATTGTCACGAAGAAGGCGGGCTCTGAAGTTGCTGTTGACCTCACTGAAAGTCTTAACAGAACATATGTAGCATATAAGAACTTGAACCCAGTTATAAACGATGCTGGTGGTTCTAGTTTACAAGAAGACTCCGGTGAAGAATATTGGTCGAGCTCAGAGTATAATAGCTCCTATATTTGGAATGTGTACTTCGGAATGGGCGAAGCTGACACTCATAGAAAGGATTATAGCGCCTATGTCCGCTCCGTCCTTGCTTTCTAATTTAGTTTAATAGTTCAAATATGGTTTTTTGTCTAAATCCTAAACACATAAATTTACTAGTGTCAACAAAAATTGTCAATTATCAATTGTCAATTGTCAATTAAATACTTAACTTTGCCATCAAAATCAAAAACGGGTAGAAAACAATGAAGAAAAATCAAGGAATGACCCTCGACGACCTTACCAAAGGTAACATCTGGTCAGTAACCGAAAGCGAGTTGGCAAACATGCTCATTGACGGAAAGAAAGCCGAAGACTACAAAGAAATGCAGGCACACTACATGAACGTCATCCGCACCGTCTTCGACCTCCAGTTCATCGACCGCAAAGACGAAGACCTCACCCGCCGCTTCGAACAGCAAGGCTACGAGATATTCTCCTATCCCTGCGAAGAAGAGGAAGAAGGTCCCGATGCCATAGCCATCCGCAAACGTCCTATCCGCAAGATAGGCGACCTCACCCTCGAAAACATCCGCCACATTGAAGCAGCAGACGTCCTCGAACTCATCCGCAACAACATGGGAACCGGCTGGAAGGGACTCTCCCTCTCCATTCAGGACATCATCGAGAGTGCCTTCTACGTAGATTACACAGCACTTCCCGAAGCAACCATGCATCGTGCCGGAGGCATCCTCGACCGCCGCAGAGAAGACGGATACGAAGCACTTGAGATAGTACGTGGCACATGGATTGAAGCCATCTTCCTCAAACCCAAACCAAAGGTAGAGAAGATAAAGATAGACTACTCCTTCCGCGACGATGATGACGACGACAAAGACCTGGATGATGAAAGCTACGACGACGAGCAGGAAGACAAAGATGACGACGACGACTTCGCAGACGATCCAGAAGATAGCACACCCAACCGTGACGACGACGACTTCGGAGACGACGACCAGGAAGATGCAGACCCTGAAATCGAAAACATAGAAGACATAGAAGACATCGAAGACCCCTCAGAAGAAGAATAAAGGGTGTGAAACCAGTTACCTTCAGCGAATTTGCTTACGCCCGGCATAGTTCATGCGAGTTTGACTCTTGCTTGCTAACCGTTTTTGGGGTGAGCCTACCGTGCTGAAATTCTAAGCGCTTGGAATTTAAGTTTCAAGCGAATTTTGACGTCCCTTCGCTGCCTATGTAATACGATTTAATAACCGATGAAAAAACGCAAGTTTAAATGATTGAATGGACGTAAGGCTGAATCGTTAAATTCATGTAGGACAATGAAAATATACATTCTGACAGAATTAGATGTATGGTAACGAAATAATACTTTGAATTAATAAAATGATTTTTTACTAAATATACGTTGTTCGTTTTTGAAAAAACATATATCTTTGCGAAAGATAAGTCATGAGAAATTTTTATTCGGACATTTTATTTTTAATTTTATGGCTACTAAATCTTTTTATCGTATTCTAATGAAAGTGGACAGTTTTCTCCCGAGGCTGTTGTTCATGTTTCTCTTTTTGTTCTTGTGTAGTTCACTATCTGCTGCTGATACAACGTATAAGTTGGTACAAGTGACGAGTGTATCTGCCGGTGGAAAATATGTATTCGAACAGAATGGGTATGTAATGTCAAATTCTATTAGTTCGGGTTCTTTACAAACTACGAATTCTTACAATACAACTGGTTTGACGGGAACTGAAGCGTATGTATGGACGCTTGAATCCGCAACGGGTGGATTTAAAATGAAGAATGTAAGTATGAATAAGTATTTGGCAAACAGTAGTAGCTCAAATATGGCTATGGAATCAAGTTCAAAAGCGAGTGTTTGGTCATTTTCATTTGACGGAACTGCTACAATTAGGAACACGAGTAACGGTGACCGTTACTTGGCTTATACTGATGACCCATCTTCCCATGTTTATAGGACATATTCGAGTGCTTCGTATGCACATGCTATTACGGTATACAAATTAGAAGATGAGAATGCAAAGTCTGATCCTACCACTAAGTGGTATGCGGATAATATGAAGTCGGAGGAATTGACGTATAAAAGTGTATATAAATCAGGAGGTGTTTGTTCGTTTTATTTTGATACTAATTCGACTGGTATAGTTTCGTATGAAAGTAGCGATGAAGGTGTAGCAACGATTGATGGAAGTGGAAATATTACTCCTAAGGGTTATGGAACAACTACAATAATAGCCACTACGGCTGAAAATGAAGACTTTAATAGTAGTAGTGCAAGTTTTATTTTATCCGTTGGTGATCAGTATGTTGATGTATTAGATGTGAACAATACGGATAATGCTACGGCTTATTATAAGTCTTTTACTGATTTGTCTTTAAACTCTGCCGCAAAGTATATGGGATATACTTCTGGTCCTGATGGTACACTCAGGTTGAATAATGAATATACGAATTGTATAGCTATATCTTCAACTGCAGGTATTGTTAAGAGAGTTTCGGTGAAGTGGAACAGTAATACGACGGATGGTAGGACAATAACGGTGTATGGACGAAATGTGGCATATAGCAGTCTTAATACTTCGGGAACCAATTTGGGAACTATCACTTATGGAACTAATTCGTCTTTTGACCTTACTACGAAAGCTGCTGATTATGGATATGTTGGTTTGGGTGCAGATGGCACGTTATATGTAGACTGTATTGTGGTTGAGTGGGAACCGCCCGTTACGATTATTCTACCAGAGGCTGGTAAAGGTTATAAGACGTTCTGCTATCCGAAAGCATTGGATTTTTCCGATGTATCAGGTCTTACAGCATATATAGCAACGGTGGATGAGGGTGTAGCTCTATTTACACCCGTTATGGGAACTGTTCCCGCACGCACAGGTCTGTTGCTTACTGGCGAGGCTAATACGACGTATGAAGTGCCTTGTGTAGCAACCAGTAATACGGATGTGAGTACGAATGTCATGGTCGGTGTAACCGCAGCAACAAATGTTGCTGCAGGTATTTATGTTCTGATGAATGTTGATGATAATGTATGTTTTTATCAAACTTCGACAACGTTTACAGTAGGTGCAAATACAGCTTATATTCCGAGCGAAGTATCAGAAAGTAAAGCTCTGAATATTTCGATTGTTGATGTTGTAGCAGGTATGAATTGGGGATACTTAGATAGTCAGGATGTAGATAATGATATTATTTATAATGTAGCCGGACAGATTGTCGGAAAGGACTATAAGGGTGTTGTAGTGAAGGGTAGAAAGTTGTATCTGCAAAAATAAAAGGAGGTATGGTTATGTCTGAAAAGAAGAAATATATTCCTCCGTTTATTTATTCTGCGGAGATGAAAAGTTCACAATTATTGCAAATGTCTCGAGGTGAAGGAAATACAATTCGCCAAAACTTGAAAGGTAAAGTTTTGGATGAAGGTATAAGTTTCGGTAATTTGAGTAAAGAGTCTGATGATGAAGGAACATTATGGTAATGTTCCTTCATCATCTTTTTCCTTAATTCATCACTACAGCTTCTTTATTCATGCCGTCGATTTTGATGGTCATTGCCTTCGGCAGGCGTACATGGCGTACGTGTTCGGTCTCTGACTGTGCGGGCATGGCGTCGAGCACGTCTTGACGGAAGATGCCGTCGCCGAGGTATGGGTTGACGGTGAGGTAGCCGACACCGAGGCTGGTGAGGTTCTGGAAGAAGTGGGTACCCTGGGAGGGGTCGACATGGAAGTTGGGGAGTCCGACTTCGACGATGACTTTGGAGGCGGAGATATTTGGCCATTTGACTGGGATGCCTAACCAAGGGTCGCTGCTACCCCAGCGTCCGGGACCGACGAGGAGGTAGTGGAGGTCGTCCTTGAGGAACTGACGGTTCATGCGTTCTATCTCGTCGGCTATCTGTTGGGTGTCGGCGGCGTTGAAGTTCTGGGTCTTGACGTATATGATGTCGGAGATGTCGGTGAGGATGCCATGACCGATGGCGTTGTGACTGCGGATGAGGCAGTCGGAGTCGGGGATGAGGGTGAGGTCTTCGTCAAGCTGCATGGTGTTATCTACCATTGGACGTATCTGAAGGAGGTAGAATTCTCCGCTTTTACCGGTGGAGAGGTTGACGGCAAATTCGATTTCGACGGGGCGTGCCATTTCCTGCTGTCCGTAGAGGAGTATCTTGCGGAGGGTCTGGGGGAGTGGGATGACGTCGTGCTGGAGCACTCCGGCAAAGCTGATGATCTTGCGGTTCTTACCTTCGTAGTAGCCGTCGTAGATGCACTGGTCGTAGGGGTCGAAGGTGGAACAAATCCAACGGAGGGAGCCGTCGTTCTCGGCATCGCGTACGGTGACGGTCTTGAGGTTGAAGGCGTCGTTGACCTGGAAGGGCAGGGAGGTGTCCTGTGCAGGCTGAAGGGCATAGAAGCGGGTCTGGGTTTCGCGCAGGGCGATGTCGGTCTCGCTCATCTGTAGTATCTTGTCGGGATGGGCAGGACAGACGCGCAGGGAGAGTCCGCCATCGACGATGTATTTACCGAGTCCGAGGGCGAGGTTGACTATGCCTTCGGAGGCTTGTTCGTCGCCTATGGGGTAGTAGTTGATGCTGCGTGCCACTCCGGAGATGGCGGGGTAGTAGCCGGAGGGGTATTGCTGTCCGACGACTTCCTGAAGGATAATTGCCATTTTCTCCTGGTCGATGACGTTGGAGGTAGCTGTCATGTAGTCCTTGGATGCCCGATAGAAGACGGAGGCATAGACGCTCTTGATGGCGTTGGAGAGGAGTTCGAGACGCTGGTATTTGTCATCGGTGAAGGGTATCATATAGGTGGAGTAGATGCCTGCAAAGGGCTGGTAGTGGCTGTCCTCAAGGAGCGATGAGGAGCGTATGGCAAGGGGCGAGTGGACTACCTCGGAGAAGGACATGAGGTCGTCGGCAAGGTTTTCGGGCAGACGGGCATGAAGGAAGTGCTGAAGGATCTCTTCGTCGGGGATGTCGGAGAGTGCTACTTCGTAGAGGGAGTTGGACTCCATGAACTGGTCGAAGATATCGGTGCAGAGCACGAGTGTCTTGGGGATGAGCACCTTGAGGTTTTCATGCTCGTTGAGGTCGGTACGGCGCTTGATGATATTATCAAGGAAGGCGAGTCCGCGTCCTTTGCCTCCGAGTGAGCCTTCGCCGATGCGGGCAAACTGGCTGTAGGCGTCGAAGCGGTCGCGATGGAAGATGGCTACGACTCCCTGGTTCTTCATGCGGCGATAGGTGACTATGGCGTCGAAGATGTACTGACGGTGGAGGTCGATGTCGGTGAGCTTGTCCCACGTGATCTTCTTCAGGAATTCGGATATGGGGAAGAGGGCACGGGAGGAGAGCCAACGGGAGACGTTATTGCGCATGATATGGTAGCGCAGGGATTCGGTAGGTATCTTGAATATGTTTTCGTGGAGTTCGCGCAGGTTATGTACTCGCACTACCTCCTTCATGGTCTGGGGGTCGCGGAAGACGAAGTCGCCGAAGCCGAAATGCTTGGTGAGGACTTGCTTGATGTCGTAGTCCATCTTCTTGGAGTTCTTATCGATGAAGCTGGCACGGCACATGTCGGCATAGACCTTGCGTTCGACCTCGCTGGAATCGAGGACGAGGGGTACGTACTGATCGACTCCGCGTATGGCTTGCAGGAGCTTATAGCCTGCGAGTTCGTCTTTCTCCTTGTCGCCTGCATTGATAGGGAAACGGCAGTCGGAGATGACTCCGAGCACGTTGTCGCTGTAACGGCTGTAGAGGAGCCATGCCTCTTCGTAGCTGCGGGCAAGGACTATCTTAGGACGTCCGCGCATGCGCAGCATCTCGAGTTGGGAGTTGAGTGCCTCGGTGGCGAAGAGGAGGCTCTGCTGGAGCACGAACTTATAGAGGTTGGTGAGGATGGAGGAGTAGAACCGGATGCTGTCTTCGACGAGGAGTATCATCTGTACACCTGCGGCGAGGTCGTGTTCGAGGTTCATCTTATCCTCGATAAGCTTGATGATGGAGAGCAGGAGGTCGGTGTTGCCGAGCCAGCAGAAGACGTATTCGAAGGCACTGAGGTCTTCGTTCTGCATGCGCTTCGTGATACCGTGGGAGAAGGGTGTGAGGACGACGATGGGGATGTCGGGGAGCTGCGTCTTGATGTCGCGTGCGATGTCAAAGACGTTGTTGTTGTCGGAACCCGGCATACAGATGATGAGGTTGAAGCTGTACTGACGGAGCAGGGCAATGACATCGCCTTGTGTGGAGGCACGGAAGAAGCGGGGCGGGTAGCGCAGTCCGAGTTTGGCGTATTCGTCGAATATCTTCTCATCGACGCGTCCGTCGTCTTCAAGCATGAAGGCATCGTAGGGGTTGGCTATGATGAGGACGTTGAAGATGCGACGCTGCATGAGGTCGATGAAGTTGGTGTCACGAAGGGTTATCATCTGTTTTGGTTTACAGTTTACGGTTTACAGTTTACAGTTTGGGGCGCCCTGTCTTTTACTCGCATGAGTAAAAGACCTATTATTGCCCAGAAGAGTTCGCGGACGCGGCAGATGATGGAGATGAAGAGTCCGAGGGCACTGGTCATGCCGAGTGCGGAGACGGAGAGTGCGAATCCACCTTCGCGGCCACCGAGCTGGAGGGGTAGGAATCCGAGTATGTTGGCGAAGAGCGATGTGAAGCTGAGGATGAGGAAGCTCTGGAGGAATCCCATGGAGAGGGAGGCGAGGGTGTTGTCGGGCAGGGAATGGAAGAGGATGAGCATGAAGAAGATCTCGAAGCTCTGGCATACGCGTCCGATGTATTCGATGGCGAGGCTGAGGTAGAAGGTGGGGCGCGACTGACTGTGGAGCTGTGCTATCTGACGGTCGATCTTGGTGAGGTCGTCGTAGTGGTCGGTGAGGAACCGGCGTGCCCAGCCCCGGATGCCCGGAATGCGGGTGAGGAGTCGTATGGTGCGGAGTGCCATGCCGTAGCGGTAGCCCCGGATGAAGAGGTAGATGCCGAGTGCACAGAAGAGTGCAGAGAAGGCAAGGACGACGGCGATGGCTGTGTTGAGTGGCAGGAGACGGAAGGCGGCGAGAAGGAGGTAGATGATGATGGCGGATGTCCAGAAGCAGAAGTGGGCAAAGACATGCATCATGGCGAAGAGGAGTACGGAGGAGGTGGCTCGCTGCACTCCGACATGGGGTGTGAGTTGGATTATCTTATAGGGTTCGCCGCCGAGGAGTCCGACGGGTGTGGTGTAGTTGAGTGCGAAACCTGAGACGGTGACCCGCAGGAGGTAGAGGTAGGAGACGGGACAGGGTCCGCTGCCGCGCAGGATGACATGCCACGACCAGGCGTTCATCAGGTAGAGCACGCCCCAGAGGGCAAGGATGGCGATGAGCCAGTAGCCTGCCTGCTGGATGTATCCCCAGAGTTGGGTGAAGCTGACGTCGAAGGTGAATATCATCACGATGACGGCAATGACTCCAATGATGAATAATATGTTTTTAAAGCGCTTCAATGTTCAATTCTCTCCAAGGAGATAGTGTCGGTAGTGTACTCAGTGACGGCGAGGCGGTGGGTGACGAAGATGATGGTGGTGTCGGTGCAGACGGCTTTGAGGTTCTGGAGGAGTTGTTGTTCGGTGTCGATGTCGAGTGCGGAGGTTGCTTCGTCGAGTACGAGTATGCGGCAGGGACGGAGGAGTGAGCGTGCGATGGCTATGCGCTGTGCCTGTCCTTCGCTGAGTCCGCCGCCTTGTTCGCTGCATGGGGTATCGAGTCCTTGCGGGAGTTGGAATACGAAGTCTGCCATGGCAATCTGGAGTGCGTCGCGGAGTTGCTGTTCGGTGGCATCGGGATTGCCGAGCAGGAGGTTGTCGCGTATGGTGCCGGAGAAGAGTGTGTTGCCCTGCGGGATGTAGGAGAAGTTGATACGTGTGGAGGGTGAGAGGGGATGTGACTCCTCATTATTATATATAAGGGCTGAGCCTTCGACGGGATTGATGAGTGAGAGCATGAGTCGGATGAGTGTGGTCTTGCCGGCTCCTGTGGGTCCGAGGATGGCTGTGGAGGTGCCGGGACGGAAGTCGTGGGAGAAATGCTGGAGCACGGTACGTCCGGAGCGTCCGTTTTCGGGACGGTAATGGAAGGAGACATCGGTGAAGCGGAGTCCGACGGGACCATGGAGGGGTGTGGGTTCGGTATCCTCTTCGAGTGGGAGTTCTTCGAGTTCCATGAGACGTTCGGAACTGGCAAGGGAATTGACGAAGTGGGGAAGCAGACGAGCCATGTCGAGCATGGGTCGCTGTATGCGGTTGATGAGTTGTGTGAAGGCGATGAGTACGCTGACGGTGATGACTCCGGCTTGGAGTTGGAAGAGTCCCCAGACGAGTCCGATGAGGTAGGCTGAGGTGAATCCGATGTTGATGAGTGTCTTGGTGAAGATGGAGAAGCGTGCCCGCATCTTTATCTGTGTGCGCAGGACGGACTGACGGTTTTCGAGTCGGTCGATCATGGTATCGGTGCGCTCGAGAGTCTTGATGACCATCTTATGCACGATGCTCTCCTGGATGATGGCCTGGATGGCTGAGTTGGAGTCTTTGATGGCTCGTACGATGCGTCGCATGCGTGAGAAGTAGATGCGTGAGAGGAGCAGGAAGAGGGGCGACACGATGATGAGGATGAAGGCGAGTGTGTCGTCCATGATGTAGAGGTAGATGAGGGAGGCGGTGAACTGCACCGTGACGATGAGTGTGGAGGGCAGTACCTCGGTGAGCAGTGTGACGATGTCGTAAACGTCGGAGAAGAGTCGGTTGAGTACGTCGCCGCTGTGGTAGCGTTCGATGCCGCTCCATTGTCCTTTGAGCAGGCGTCGGAAGAAGAACTGCTGCATCATGTTCTGTGCACGGACTCCGAGTACTGCAGATACCCATGTGGAGATGATATGGAGAATCATCTCGGCAAGGAATACGGCTGCGAGGACGAGTGCCATGACGGTGATGCTGCCTTCGCGCACACCCGTAGCGATGTCGGTGAGATGGCGCAGGGTATGGACACCGAAGAGTCCCATGGCTACCATGAGGAGTCCGATGACGGCATTGACGAGTGCCTGAATGCGGCATCCGCGGTGGTGCGTCCAAAGCCATGCTATGATGGTGCGCAGGGGGTATTTGGTTTTATTGAATTTCATTGAATAATAACGAAAACGATAACGAAAACGAAAACTGACCACCCATCCCTCTCCCTTTAAGGGCGGCTGCGGGAATTGATGAATCTGTCAATTCCGAAGCCGTTGGCCTCAGTCGTTCTGAAGGTATGTAGCTTTAGCGGAGAAGCTTCGGCTCAACACGAGGTCGGGGCTGCCGGAGAGGGTCTTTAACCATTAACCATTAACCATTAACCCCTCCTGTCTGCTCCCCACATCATCTTTTTGCGGAGGGTGGAGAAGAAATTATGGTTGGGTGGTGTGACTACCTGGACGGTGTAGGGTGCTTTGCGTATGCGCAGGTGTACGTTGTCGCGATAGCTCTGACTGCGTCCGTCGAGGGAGATGAGGAAGTTGCCCGAACGACTTTCGACACGGAGCTGCACTTCGGAGTCGTCGCAGAGGACGATGGGTCGCATGTTGAGTGAGTGGGGTGCGACGGGTGTGAGGCAGATGGTGTCGGACTGTGGTACGATGATGGGTCCGCCGACGCTGAGAGAGTAGGCTGTGGAACCTGTGGGTGTGCTGACGATGAGTCCGTCCGCCTGATAGGTGGTGAGGTATTCGTCGTCGATGTCGGTATGGATGGTTATCATCGAGGATATGTCGTGTTTGAGGATGGCTATCTCGTTGAGTGCGAAGGGATAGTCCTGCAGTTGGAGTTCGTCGCAGAAGAGCTGTAGCACTCTGTGGTGTTCGATGGCATAGTTCCCGCTGTAGATGTCGGCTATGGTGTCTTCGACGCGGTTGGGCAGGTAGCTGGCAAGGAATCCGAGTCGTCCGGTATTGAAACCGATGATGGGAATCTGTTTGTCTGCCACACGGCTGGCTACGTCGAGGAAGGTGCCGTCGCCACCGAGACATACGGCGAAGTCGGCTGTGAAGTCGTTATCGGTGAAGAGTTCGCAATGGGGAATGTGAATTTTTATGTTTTCGGAGAGGAAAGCATGAAAAGACTCGGGCATTGCGATTTCGGCTTCGTATTTTTCGGCTATGGCAAAAAACTTCTGCACGGCGGCAGACTTGCGTTCCTGGTAAATATTGCCAAATAGTGCAAATTTTAGTTTCTTTGACATTGTTTTTTCAGAAAATTGTTCTTAACTTTGCAAATGTAATCACAAATATTGAATAATAAACAAAAAAATCGGATAATTATGATATACGTATTTCTTGCTGACGGTTTTGAGGAGGTTGAAGCCCTCGGAGTGATAGATGTATGCAGACGTGCCGGACTGAAGGTGCGTACGGTGAGCATCATGGACAGAGAGATGGTTGAGGGTGCGCACGGAATCGGTGTGTTGGCTGACAGTCAGTTGGGTGACGACAGTTATAAGGACGCCGAGATGCTGTTCCTGCCGGGTGGTATGCCGGGTGCTGCGAACCTGAACAGCTGCAAGGAACTGACCGAGCTCATCAGGACGCATTATGAGAAGGGGACACCGCTGGCTGCTATATGTGCCGCTCCGATGGTGTATGGCAATATGGGTCTGCTGGAAGGAAAGAAAGTGACGTGCTATCCCGGATTTGAACAGTACCTGAAGGGTGCGATCTGTACGGGCAAACTGACGGAGAGGGACGGACAGTTCTTCACGGGAAAGGGTCCGGGAGCAGCTCTGCAACTGGGATTCGACATCGTGAGTCATTTCTGCGGAGCAGATGTGGCTGAGGGACTGAAGCAGGGAATGATGTGCGGCTAATCTCAAGCAGACTTGAGATTAGAGTTAAAAGTTAAGAGTTAAAAGTTAAAAGTTAAAGCGTGACGAAGTTCGCCACGCTTTTTTTTATTTAATCTTCTTGAGGAAGTCTATCTCGACGATTCGGAGTTCGCCTTTGACTTGTTCGCTACCGGGTGTTTTGTAGAGGTCGAGTTCGGTAGCTGGTCCACCTGCCAGTTCGGTGACTTGTCCGAAGGCATCTTTGTCGGTGGCTGTACCGGTCTGACGGATAGTGTAGGTCTGTGCCTTGACGGGTTGGTCGATATGGAGACTGATGTATCCGAGTGACTTGTCGGTATTGCCACGCCAGATGATCTGGTCGTCGGCAAGTACTTCGAGCGGGTAGGAGCGCTGGCGCCAACCGGTGAGTTTCATGCTTATCTCGTCGATGGCTGTGGGTTCGCTGAGGCGGTAGGTTATCCACGCTGTGGAGAGTTTGCCGTCGTTTTTCCATTCGGAGAGTTCGTTATCATCGAACGAAGCCGTGCACTGGTTCCCGTTGGCTCCTGCTGTAGCCGAGAGGATGGTGATGGTCTGTTTCTTGTCGGTATAAGACGGAGTGGATGGTGTGGCTCCGCGATCGAGGACGCCCTTGAGGTGGTCGGAGGCGATGTAACGTGACATGCCCGCGTTTATCTGTTCGCCATCGGCATGACTCTGCCACTCGATGACTGCATCCTGCATGCCCTGTGCACGTGCCGTGAGACGGATGGTGCCGGGACGGGTGGTGGAGCGTACGATGACGCGGTTTACTCCGGCTTCGACAGGAAGGGTAGTGGCAAGGATGTAATTGTCGCCGTCGGGACTCTTGGCTATGCCTCCACGCCATTCGCCTTCGCCTTCGAGACTCCAGCGGATGAAGCGGTTGTCGAGTGGACAGCGTTGTCCGTTCTTATCTACTATCTCAACCTGAACGAGTGCGACGTCGCTTCCGTCGGCACGCATGCCTCCGTCAGGATTCTGAATGAGGGAGAGACGGATGTGGTCGGGAGCACCTGCTGTGGTATGACGTGCCTCGGACTCAACCGTAGTGCCGTCGGAGGCGTAGCTAAGGGCTTTTATCTCACCCGGTTTGTAGCTCACGCCATGGAAAGTATGGAGGAATGTGTATTCGGGTTTTGTGCTCCTGCCTACCGACTTGTCGTTGACGAAGAGTTCGACGACGGGTGAGGTGGACACTACATACACATCTTTTATAACACCCGCGGGATAGTTCCAGTGACCGATGATGTAACTTGCATTGTGCTGGACATCGACCCATGAGTTCCACATTACCTGATTGGCATAGAAGGCATCCTTCTCGATACGCATGGCATCGACAACACCGCTGGTGCGGTAGTTCATCTCGCTGCGTCCGTGGGTGTTGGTGTCGGAGAAGACTATCTTGACACCTCCCGAACTGACGCGGCGACCCATGCCCGGACGAACGACATAGTAGTCGTGCCAACGGCGAATCTGTTCGATGGTGAGCTTGTCCTGATTCTGGTTATAGATGTCGGCGGGTGCATTGCGATAGTATGGACCTGCTCCCTGACGGTGATAAGGATAGGAGTAGTCGTCCCAGTACATGCGGTAACCCTCGTCGCGACAGTATTCCATTGCCCACATGGGGTGCTTGCCCGACTTGTTTATATAGAGCATCTCGCCACCGTATTCAGCTTCGTTGATATCCAGCATCTCGCGCGAACCGATAGCCCGTCCGCCCTTGGGGTCGTACTGGTTGCGTATGGCGATGAGTTCGTTCATGTGGTCGCGTGATATGCTTTCGTTGCCACCTTCGTAGAAGAGGATGGAGGGGTTGTTACGGTTGTAGATGATGGCATCGCGCATGAGTTCGGTGCGCTGACTCCAATGGCGTCCGACTACGTCCTTCTCTGCGTCACCTGCAGGCATTGCCTGAATGAGTCCGACGCGGTCGCAACTCTCGATGTCGAGTTTGGAGGGTGTGACATGCATCCAACGCACGAGGTTTCCACCCGACTTGACCATGAGGTCGTTGCTGTAATCGGCAAGCCATGCAGGTATGTCGATTCCGATGGAAGGCCACTCGTTGGAAGTGCGCTGTGCATATCCGTGAACCATGATGCACCGGTCGTTGAGCCATACCAGTCCATTACCGAACTGAGTCTTACGAAAGCCCGTGTGGATGGTCACTTCGTCGCTTATGGCACCATTCATAACAAGACTTGTCTTGACAGTATACAGATAACCATAGCCCCATGACCAGAAATTGACGTCGGACAGGCGCTTTGAGGCAGATAGAGTGACTGTATCACCGGCTGCGATGGTTTTGCTCTTTCCGGTGAAGTGTGCAATCTTTTTTCCGTCACGATCGAGGATGTCAACCTGAAGGGTTACCTTCTGGGCAGAGGTGGTGGAATTGATGACCTGCGACTCGATATTTGCCGTGACACGACGACCTTTTATGTCGTAATCGGTACCATAGACGTATGTACCTGTTGTACCGAGGTTGGAGTAGAGTGGGAGGGTCTGATAGACTGCATCGGTGACGTGGAGATTGACGTTCTTGGGCAGTCCTCCCATGTTCATGTTGAAATTCTTGTTGTTCCACTGGAAGGAAGTGGGAAGAAGCGTGTTGCCCGGCAGGTTGTTGCCATCCTTGGTCTCTACGGCACTTTTCTCTACGAGCAGTGGTGTGCCGTCGGCATTGCGTTCCTTGTATGCCCAGTCGTTGTCGGTGAATACCTCGAGTCGGTTCTCCTTACCGATGAGGATATAAGGGGTGAGTTCGAAACCGAAAGCCATGACACCGTTCTGGTGGAGTCCGAGACGATGACCGTTGAGCCACACCTCGGCACTCTGGCGTGCACCTTCGAACTCGATGAAGACATGTTTGCCTTGCCACTCGGCAGGAGCGGTGAAGAGTTTCGTGTAACGGCATGTATCATCGGGCAGGGCGTGGATATCGACGCGGTATGCCCAGTCTTCGTTCCATGCCCGTGGAAGTGTGACCGTTCGTATCTGGTTAGGATACTGAATGGCTTCGGCTGGGTAGTGGAGTTGCCAGTTGCCGTTGAAGTTGAGTTTCTGTCGCTCCGCCGCCATGGGTTGTGCGAGCAGGAGTAGGGCGAGAAGGGATAAGATTTTCATATCTTATGTGTTATTTTGTTACGTAAGACTTGATGCCGTTGACGATATAGATGCCGCTCTGAGTGATGGATGAGAGACGGATGCCACTGAGGTCGTGGATGATGTCGGACGGCGTGAGTTCGGAAGCGTTGATCTGACGTACGGATGTGGAGACGACAACGCGGATGATGCCCTGACTGATGTCGGAGGTATCCCACTCGTAACCGGCATTCGGTACGGAAGGCAGGATGGTGACGTCGCCCGTGATGTTGAGGTTTTTGCTGCACTTGATGAACTGAATGTCCGTGTCGGTCTGATAGCTGTAATTGTCTGTAAGTTCGGACATCTCGATGACCGGTGACTGGAGTGTGGCATTGCCTGATATGTTGAGAACATCGGTTTTGGTTTGTGTGGCTGTGGAACGAGTGCGCACGCGGAGTCTGCCTCCTGAGTTGAGGGTGAGATTGCCATCGATGTTAAGAGTACTTACGAGAGACGATGTGCTCTTTCCTGCTCCGAGGGTACCACCTTCAAGTACGCTGACGTTCTGCACGTGTCCTGTACCGTCGAGGAGTCCGCCGTTACGAACGGTGATGGTTCCTGTGGTGACGGGAGCGGATGAGTTCTTGGTTTCGAGTTCACCCTCGTAGATATTGATGTTGCCTTCGGATGCACCGGTGAGGGTAAGGATGCCTGTGCCGTATTTGTTGAGTGTGGCTGCGGAGTTGAACTTACCTGCGTAAGTAGTGCTGGTATTGAGGTAACCTACGTTCCATGTACCTGTGGCGAGTGTGCAGTTGGTAGCTGTGGACTGGAGTGCACCTATCTTGTGGGTCATGCTCTGCTGTGTGCCGCTCTGACTCTTGTATCCTGCTGCATATACACCGTCACCCAGTTGGAGAGTACCGTTGGAGAGTGCGAGTGCTGAAGTGATATGGAACTCACCCGAGGTGACGTTGAGCAGTCCGGAGAAACCTGATACGTTTGTGTAGAAATCGCCACGTACATACGGGAAACTGATGTTCATCGTACCTTCGCCCTGGAGTGAGCCTCCCATCTTGCAACGCTGACCACCGG
Organism: uncultured Bacteroidales bacterium; assembly: GCA_902774005.1. Lineage (GTDB taxonomy): Bacteria > Bacteroidota > Bacteroidia > Bacteroidales > Bacteroidaceae > Minthosoma. The sequence goes on from CACYGK010000004.1 coordinate 19,098, forward strand.
CTACGGTGAGAGTCTTGCCTTTCTCGATGATGATGGCATTGGTGATGTCGGGTACGGCGGATGTGGAGTTGTTATTGAAGATGCGAAGGGTGGCATTGCCCGTGACACGGATGAGTGAACCCGACTTGCCGATGGTGCTGTTCCATGCTCCCTGTGAGAGTGTACCTCCGTTGAGTATGGTTGACATGTAGGTGTTTGTACCACCGTAGTTGAGGTTGAGTTGTCCGTTTCCTTTCTTCAGAAGTACACCGTTGGTACCCTTGACGGCGGACTGAAGGGTGAGTGTGCCGTTAGGGATATTGATTGTGGCGGTGTCGGTGAGGTTGAACGAACGGTCTGTAGCCGCGTTGGTGTGGTTGACGGTGAGTGTGGCTTTACCGATGGAAACGGCTGAACCGGCTCCGATGCTGCATGCCGTACCTTTGTTTTCGAGACTGACGATGTTGACTGTACCTCCGTTGATGACGGTACGTCCGGTGTAGTTGTTCTTTGACGAGTTGAGGTTGACCGTACCGTTTCCACTGAAGAGTACATTGCCTTCACCACCGATGCCGCCCTCACCGTCGAAGGTGTAGGTGTCGCTGTTGTTGGTGAATTCGACGCTTCCTGCAACCATGATGTCGGAGAGGGAGATGTTGGTCTGTTCTGCTCCGTCAGCGAAGATGACCTTATCGCCTGCTACGAACGAGGTGGGTTCGTCGTCGAGCATGAAGTTGTTTGCCTGGTAGTTCCACTCGTTACTTTCGGCACCTGTCCAGAACACGTTCTCGGCAGGGTCGCGCGTACCATATACTTTAAGTATGACTTGCTTGTTCTCGGCAAGGATTTCGTATTTGAGTCCGACGAGTCCGCGCACCTTGATATTCTCTACATCGGCTGTGAGTGTGCCGGTACATTCCATGAGGGTGTAACTGCCTTCGGCGGGTGTGGGTTCGGAGAGAACGAACGAGAATGTGTTGGAACCCTCGAATGTGAGGTCGCCGTTGACACGGATGAGGTCAACCTTGGCTTCGCCTTCGGTCTGGAGGTTCATCTCAAGAAAGACACCACCGGTGAGGGTGAGTCCGTCGTTGAAGGTGATGATGCCGAACGGATTGTCGGTGGTACCGGGAGAGAGTCGGCAACCTTCATAGTTGAGTCCGGGTTCGAAACGGCTGGTACTGAGGAGTGTGGCATTACCTGCGAGTGTGCCTCGTGAACGCAGAGCCAACGGTGCGGAGATGGTACCGTTTACTGCGAGTGTGCCTTCGCTGATGATGAGTGAATCGGTAGAAGTGACGTTTCCATCGAGGGTCGTGGTACCCAGGAGAGACTTGAATACCGGTCCTGCTGCTATGTTTCCGCTCAGTTTGTAGTCGTGTTTGAGTGGGTTGATGAAATAAGTGGCGGATGGACGTACATCGCCTGATATGGTTATGGTGGAAGAGTTGTCACCACTCACGTCGAATACTATGCTCTTTCCGTCGGCAAATGCTGCGGACTGTTTCTGGTCGAAGCTGGAGAAACTGTTTGTTCCGGTAGCCCAGTTTCCGCTTACATAGCGGAGGTCGGTCTGCATGACCGGAGGAAGAGGTGGCATAGGCATGTCGGCACCGAGGTAGAAGCTCGTGTTGGGGTGCTGATAGTAACCGCGTGTGGTGCAGTCGAGCCGGTAGTGCGGGTCTTGCTGTAACCAGTAGATGCTGTAGTCGGTAGGTATGGCTGTGGTGTAACCGACGAGTCCGGTGCTCGATGATTCGTTTTGGACTGCAAGGATTACTTCCTCGCGCCAGTCACCGATGATATCGCCCATAAATGCTGGACGGGTACCGGTGGCTCCGTGTGCTCCCCAACTGGATTCCTGTGAGAATTCAATCATTCGGCTCTTGCCACGAACACTGGTAACCATCATGTTGGTACCATAGTTGCTTCCACCCGGTGAACTGAGTTCTTCGCGCAGGAGATCACCGTTCCACCACACACCTTCGAACATGGTTTTTATACCCCATTGAGTACGCGTTTCCCCGGTGGGTTCGCCCTTACAGTTGTAAATATAGTCGTCGGTAAAACTGTAAATCTCATAACCTTTATGTGCAGGGTCGATATCCATACATGCTCCTCGTCCGACGTCATAGACGCTGGGCAGGTACCATTCGCGGATGCGGTTTCCGTTGGCTGGGTCGTAAAGGAGTTGTCCGAGCAATGCACTCTGCTGTATGACAAACTGTTCCATACCCGGACGGTCGGGGTCGATATCACTCAGAATCCATCGGTCGCCGTGTCCGATACCCGGACTGTGGAATGTGCCCCGAACAGGATTGACGCTATAACCTCCCTGCACCATTTCATCGTATCCATCGCCATCTACGTCGGCAACACGGAGTTGGTGGAACTCAGCCGGCCATGGGGTCTTGTCGTTACGGCTCCATGTCGAACTGTGGTGCCAGTTGGTTGGTGTACCGTCAGTCCATGTGTAATCCCACGAGAATACGTAGTTGTGGTGTGATTTATTTGTGTCTCGGTCGAGACATTCCATTACGAGTGAAGGATGGATGCCATCGAGATAGCAGATGGAGAAGTGTCCTTCGAGTACGGCATAATTGAAACTCATGTACTTGGCACGACTGTTACGTGTCCATGTGTCCACTCCATCGTGAACTGTGGAGTAGTCGAGTTCGTTACAGTCGATTTCTTCGCCGGTTTCACCGTCGATAACGGAGATATAGAAAGGAGGCAGTTTGGTGCTTTCATTGCTATAATCCACGATTCCATCGCCATCTGTGTCGGGACTGCTGCTTCCGTTTGCATACTTACCCCAGGCGTTGTTGGTCTTGTCCCAGAAGCGTGTGCCGTCGGAACTGCGTATCATCACTTCGCATCGTCCGTCGCAGTTGATGTCGTATGCCACGACCATGTCGTTCTGTCCACCACATATATTTATATTCGGACCTATATCCACGGTCCAGAGCAGAGCGCCGTCGAGACGGTATGCCTGAATCTTATGACTTGTAGTAAGGACTACATCGTTGTCACCATCAGGATCTACATCACCGGCTCCTGCATAGAGTCGGTCAACTACTACTGCATCTATTTCCCCGTTTCCATCGAGGTCCATCGGCCATACGAATTTAGTGCGGTAGTCGTTTCTTGCTATTACGTCGTTGTCGAAATCGAACTTAAACCATGCATTCGGCCATACAGGAGTGGAGTAGAGATATGGTTCGCTTTTATCACCTTCAATACCGTTAATCACCGATGAAACCGCGAATTCTGTTCCGGTAGTGAGTGATGATGGTACGTAATTTGTCTTACTGAGATTACCAGCTACGAGAGTCCACGAACTGCTTCCCTGACTGCGTTTGTACAGATTGTAGAGAGTACCTTCGGGTTCTTGTGCCAGTTTGCGCCATGAAATCAGTTTTCCTGGGTCGCCGAAACGTGTACTTGAATTGTATGTGCGGTCGATGGCTACTACACCTCGTCCGGCTTTTTGTTGGATGCGCTGTGCTGTGAGTGGCTGTGCCAGAAACAGGAGCATGAGTAGAGTGAAAAGATTTGTTTTCATTTTGTTTTTAGTTTGATAAAAAGTTTTCCGACTGCAAAGATAATATGTAAAACATATTATTATGTGTATGATTTGTAACAATAAATGAAAAAATCGTACCAATTTTGCATTTTGGTACGATTCCATCGGTATTTTATCCGAGATGTATTTGCATAAAAAAACCTGCGAGACTTAGTCTTGCAGGTCCAATCTCTCTTCGGGTCTAACCCGGAAAGTTGTTCTTTTGTTCGCTGTAGAATTATTCAGCTACTGCAGAATCACAAGCTACAGTGTCAACAGCTACAGTGTCAACAGCAACTGTATCAACGTCTGTAGAATCAGCAGCTTCAGTAGCAGCAGTGTTACCACCACAAGATGCGAAAGAAACAGCTACGATAGCAGCGAATGCGAATACCAACTTTTTCATAATGCTTTTTACTTTAAAATGTTAAACAATAAATTTGCTTTCTAAAACCGATGCAAAGGTACGACATTTTGAAATAGCCGATTTAGAAATCCACCTTTTTTTTCGCTTTTTATGAAAAAAATCGTTGCTTTGGGAAATATCGAACACGAAAAAGGAAAATATATTGCCGTTTTCGTACACAATTTTAAAAATTCTTTAAGAGATATACATTAAGTCGGACATGATGTCGTTGGATATGAACAATCCCTCGCGTGTGAGTCGGAGTGTGTCGTCGTGGAGTTCGAGTGTGTGGAGTCGGATATGTTTCTGTGCCATACGCAGGCAGTAGTCGTGCATGGGAGTACCATGAAGACGCTCTAACTCTCGGATATTGAGTCCGTTGCATGTACGCAGGGCTGTGAAGACATATTCGTTGTAGAGGTCTGAAGGGGTGAGCTGTTCGATGTCGAAGGGTATGCAGTTCTGCTTTGCTCCCTCGATATAGTCGGTGAGTGACTCGGGGTTGGACTGTCGGGAGTGGAGGTTGTAGGAATGTGCGCCCGCACCGACACCGAGATAGGGGACGGAGTGCCAATAGTTGGAGTTGTGAATGCTTTCGCGTCCGGGCAGGGCGAAGTTGGATATTTCGTAATGCGCGAATCCTGCCTGACGTGTGGCATCGAGTATGTGTTCGTACATGGAGCGCGAGAGTTCGTCGTCGGCTACGTCCAGTGTTCCGCTGTCGAGCATTTGTGTGAGTGGTGTTCCCTCTTCACATTGGAGAGAGTAGACGGAGAGGTGTTGTATGCCGAGTGAGAGAGCCTGGTTGACATCCGACCGGAGATCGGCGAGGGTCTGTCCCGGTAGTCCGAACATGAGGTCGATGCTTATATTGTCGAATCCGGCATTCTGTGCATTCTGTACTGCCTGGATTGCCTGAGCGGAGTTGTGCCGGCGATGGAGCAGGGAAAGAAGGGAGTCGTTGAAGGTCTGGATGCCGATGCTGATTCGGTTGAAACCCAAACGGTGCAGTTCGGTGGCAAGGTCGTGTGAGGGGTCGGCAGAGTGGGGTGCAAGGTCGTCCGGATTGCATTCGATAGTGATTTCCTTCGCGCGTACATTATATATATTATATATGCAGGAAAGAATACGTGAGAGTTGTGAGGGCTGGAGCAGTGACGGAGTACCGCCACCGAAATAGATGGTCTCGACGGGTTCGCCGCCGAGGTAGTTGCTGCGCTGACGGAGTTCGAGACAGAGAGCCTCGACATAGTCGCCCAGCATGGAGAGTGATGTGGTGGAAAAGAAGTTGCAATATATGCACCGACTTTTACAAAATGGTATGTGAATGTATATTCCAGCCATCGGAAATGTCATGAATATGGTGCAAAGGTAGTCAAAATATCATTAAGAAAACGTAAAGATGTTGTACAACATAAAAAAAAGAAATTTCAGCAATTGGGTTTTCCGTAATTTTATCGCCGAATTGCGAACTATGGTTTAAAACACTCATAATCTTGCAGTCTAATACATACAAAAACAATAATAATTATGAAGGTTTATCAGACGAATGAAATCAAAAACATTGCCTTGCTTGGCAATGACGGTGCTGGTAAGACGACCCTTACCGAAGCACTTCTGTATGAGGCTGGCATAATTAGCCGCCGCGGACGAATCACAGCTAAGAACACAGTCAGCGACTATTTCCCTGTAGAGCAGGAATACGGTTACAGCGTGTTCTCAACTGTTTTCCATGTTGAGTGGAACGGAAAGAAACTCAACATCATTGACTGTCCAGGTTCGGACGATTTCGTCGGCGCGGCAATGACAGCACTTAATGTTACCGATACGGCAGTATTGCTTATCAACGGACAGTACGGTCCGGAAGTCGGAACACAGAACCATTTCCGTTATACTGAAAAACTGGGCAAGCCGGTTATCTTCCTCGTAAATCAGCTCGACTCTGACAAGTGCGACTTCAACCAGGTTGTAGAGCAGTTGACTGATATCTACGGAAGCAAGGTTGTGCCTGTGCAGTATCCTCTGAACGAAGGTCCTGACTTCAATGCTCTCATCGACGTGCTTCTGATGAAGAAGTACTCATGGAAGCCGGAGGGTGGTGCACCAATCATCGAACCTATTCCTGCAGAGGAAATGGACAAGGCTATGGCTATGCACAAGGCACTTGTCGAGGCTGCAGCAGAGAATGACGAGACACTGATGGAGAAGTTCTTCGATACTGAGGAACTGACTGAAGACGAGATGCGTGAGGGTATCCGTAAGGGTCTGGCTGCACGTTCTATCTATCCTGTATTCTGCGTTTGTGCAGTAAAGGATATGGGTGTTCGTCGTCTGATGGAATTCCTTGGCAACGTAGTACCTTACGTTGACGAGATGCCATGTGTTCACAATACCCGTGGTGAGGAGGTGAAACCGGTTACCAATGCTCCTACATCACTTTATTTCTTCAAGACAGCTAACGAACCGCATATCGGAGGTGTTCAGTACTTCAAGGTTATGTCGGGTAAGGTGCGCGAAGGTGACGACCTGACCAACAGCGACCGTGGCAGTAAGGAACGTATGGCTCAGATTTTTGCTTGTGCCGGAGCTAACCGTATCAAGGTTGACGAACTCGTAGCCGGAGATATCGGTTGTACTGTCAAGCTGAAGGATGTACGTACAGGAAACACACTCGTAGATAAGGATTGCGACCACAAGTTCAACTTCGTGAAGTATCCGAATCCGAAGTATATCCGTGCCGTTCGTGCTGAGAACGAGGCAGATACAGAAAAACTCGTTGCTGCTATCCAGAAGATGAGTCAGGAAGATCCGACATGGATTCTGGAGCAGAGCAAGGAACTGAAGCAGACCATCGTGAAGGGTCAGGGTGAGTTCCACTTGCGTACTCTGAAGTGGCGTCTTGAGAACAACGAAAAGATTAAGATTATATTCGACGAACCGAAGATTCCGTATCGTGAGACTATCACTAAGGCTGCACGTGCCGACTACCGTCACAAGAAGCAGTCGGGTGGTGCCGGTCAGTTCGGTGAGGTTCACCTTATCGTCGAACCATACTACGACGGAATGCCTGAACCTACAACCTATAAGTTCGGTAATCAGGAATTCAAGATTACGAACAAGGGTTCGGAAGTCATCGACCTGGAGTGGGGCGGCAAGGTTGTATTTGTCAACTCAGTAGTAGGTGGAGCTATCGATGCCCGTTTCATGCCAGCCATCCTGAAGGGTGTGATGAGTCGTATGGAACAGGGTCCGTTGACCGGTTCGTATGCTCGCGACGTACGCGTAATCGTTTATGATGGTAAGATGCACCCGGTTGACTCTAACGAACTTTCGTTCATGTTGGCTGGTCGTCATGCATTCTCCGACGCCTTCAAGGCTGCAGGTCCGAAACTTCTCGAACCAATCTACGATGTCGAGGTATTCGTACCTGGCGACAAGATGGGTGACGTGATGAGCGACCTCCAGGGACGTCGTGGTATGATCGTCGGTTCTGAATCGGAAGGCGGTTACGAAAAACTTATCGCAAAGGTTCCGCTGAAGAGTCTGAGCAACTACTCAACTGCTCTGTCAAGTATCACAGGCGGACGTGCCAGCTTCATCATGAAGTTTGCAAGTTACGAACTCGTACCTACTGACATCCAGCAGAAACTCATGGCTGAGTTTGAGGCTTCGAACAAAGAAGAGGATTAAACTCCGCATACATCATTGGAATGGGAACTTTCAAGGCGAGTCCTCGCTATCCCATTCTAATTTTTATTTCCCGAGAGAGGTTCGTTTCAAGAACCTCTCTCTTTGTGTGCTGATTACCAAAACCATAAGTAGAAATACGTGCTTGTGTTAATGGATGTGAATTTTATTTACTATTCGGGTGAATAATTAACATAAAAGAATTCTAAATTTTAAATAAAGCCGTTACTTTGTGACGCAAAACAAAAACGAAGATGAGAAGATCAGTAATCATATCATTGGCAATAGCGATGGGAATCTCGTTCCTCTGTCTGCTCGGATTGCAGGTAAGCTATATCAGCGAGATTCTGGATATGCGCCGCATCCACTTCCAGGAGGACGTGAAGCGAAGCCTCACTCAGGTGACACACCAGTTGGAGGTGGACGAAGCAAGCCGGTATCTGGAACAGGGTCCCGAGGCGATGACAGGAATAGCAACGGCTATCGATTCCATTACGGTAAGTAACGACTCGTCGGTAATCCAGCGCACCCATCAGGTGAGGGCAAAGGACGGAAGCGTGTTTACCTCGCTCGAGACTACGGCTAAGACATCGATGTCGGATAAGTTCTTCACGAAGAGGAATCACGGAGCACATACCGACCGCATGCGTACCTTGCAGGAAATCATGGCTCGACGCTACAGCTACGAGAAGACACTTGTCGATGAGGTGATATACAGCATCCTCTATACGGCTCATGACCGTCCGCTCGGCGAACGAATAGACTTCAAGCAGCTTGACCAGTACCTGAAGACCGAACTCAGTATCAACGGCATTCAGCTGAAGTACCACTATACGGTTATGGACAACGACAAGACCATCGTTTACCGTTGTGCCGACTATGAGGAAGAGGGTAACGACCACGAATTTACAGTAGAGCTGTTCCCGAACGACCCCATCCACCGTGCAGGTGTGCTGATAGTTCACTTCCCCGCATTGAGCGGTGCCTTGTCAAGGTCGATGTGGTTCGTAGTCCCCTCACTTATCTTCACCCTCGTGCTGCTCGTCACGTTCATAGCCACACTCGTGCTCATCTTCCGTCAGAAGAAACTGACAGAACTGAAGAACGACTTCATCAACAACATGACCCACGAGTTCAAGACCCCGATCAGTTCCATCTCGCTTGCTGCACAGATGCTCGGTGACGACACGGTGAAGAAGACTCCGCAACTTATGGAACGCCTTACGCGCACCATCATGGACGAGACCAAACGACTCCGAATGCAGGTTGAGAAAGTACTCCAGCTTTCTATGTACGAACATCAGAGTGCCAACCTCCGAATGCAGGATATAGATATCAACGAACTGGTGTCCGGAGTCATCCATACCTTCACCCTCAAAGTGGAGAAGAACGGAGGAAAGATTATCTCGCAACTTGAGGCTGAGAACCCTCTGATATACGTAGATGACATGCACCTGACCAATGTGGTGTTCAACCTCATGGACAATGCTATAAAATACCGTCGGAGCGATGCCGAACTCGAACTGAAGGTGAAGACATGGAACGAAGCCAATAAAGTGTGCCTCTCCATTCAGGACAATGGTATCGGAATAGCGAAACCCGACCTGAAACGAGTATTCGAGAAGTTCTATCGTGTCCATACGGGTAACCTCCACGACGTGAAGGGATTCGGACTCGGACTGGCATACGTAAAGAAAATTGTCGAAGACCACAAAGGAACTATAAATGTAGACAGCGAAGTAGGCATCGGTACTACGTTTACCATAAAACTGCCTATTAGCGAAGGATAAGGAAACAAACTAATTATTAACTAAAAACGATACTACTATGATTGAAGAAAGAAATGAAGACGTTCGCATCCTGTTGTGCGAAGACGACGAGAACCTGGGTATGCTCCTACGTGAATACCTCGAAGCAAAGGGTTACAAAGCTGACCTCTGTGTCGATGGCGAAGAAGGCTACAACGCATTCCTTGCACAGAAGCACGACCTCTGCATCCTCGATGTAATGATGCCGAAGATGGATGGTTTCACACTTGCAAGCCGTATCCACGACATCAATCCTGAGACACCTTTCATGTTCCTCACAGCTAAAAACCTGAAAGACGATATCCGCGAAGGATTCGAACTCGGAGCCGATGACTACATCACAAAGCCGTTCTCAATGGAAGAGGTTGTGTTCCGTATCGAAGCTATCCTGCGCCGAGTACGTGGAAAGAAGAACAACGACCAGATTATCCACCAGATTGGTAAATATACATTCGACACCCAGAAGCAGGTACTCTCCATCGGTGACAAGCAGACTAAGCTCACCACCAAGGAGGCAGAACTCCTCACCCTGCTCAGCAACAAGGCAAACGAACTGCTTCAGCGCGACTATGCACTCAAGACAATCTGGATTGACGATAACTACTTCAATGCACGCTCGATGGATGTTTACATCACCAAACTGCGTAAGCACCTCAGCGACGATCCCCACGTTGAAATCCTCAACGTTCACGGCAAGGGTTACAAACTCGTCATCACGGAAGAATAAACATACCACATTATATAGCTGACGAAAGGACAATTAATATGGGAGTTTATTTAGGATTTTTAGTTGTAGGTCTGCCGTGCCTGCTGTTCATCATCTACTGCTACACTCCTAAAGGTAAGGAGTGGAGACGCTTGAATGGGCTACTCTAAAAAAACAGCCTTAGTATTATTGAGGAGAGAATAAAACCCCTCTTCTTCGGTTCTAAAAAATTTAATATACGTCGAGCCATCTGAAAAGATGGGTTCGGCGTTTTTTTAGTCATTAGCCGATTTTACGCTAAAGGATTACGACATTTTAGCAAAAAATACACAGGAAACGACTTAAAATGTCGCAAAAATGAACGAATCCTGTAATACATGATTATAACGTCTCTGCCGTGATGCGAAATGGCGCCCGACATCTCACGACGTCGTGCCCGCGTGCTCACGAAGCGGCAGGCTCACGGCGCGAGCGAGGGGCGGCTGTGGGAATTGATGAATGTGTCAATTCCGAAGCCGTTGGTCTCAGCTGTTCTGAAAATTACGTAGCTTTAGCGGAGAAGTTTCAGATAAACGCGAGGTCGGGGAACATGGTTCATGGTTAAAACTGTTCAAAAATATAGATTTTTCTGTTTTACCCTCACTTACTCACTCAATCATGCTCTAGCCCTTTATCCATCGAGGGTATAGAGAGTGACCCTTCCTTGAGATGGGTCACTGAAGGGTCACTCATAGTTTCTTGGATGCTAGTCATAAAAGTGGAGAATTTAACGGATATTTCTATCAAAACCTTTAAAATGAGATTTTCGGCAGGTGAGGTTTCAGTGACCCATGAGTGACCCATCTTTCACATGGGTCACTCGCTGGAAGCCCCATAAACACTGGGCTGAGCCCCTGTATAGTGAGTAAGTGAGGTTAGAATCGAAAATTCCTCAAAAATCAAAAATCTATAACATTATATTACTGTCCTGCTTTACAAATATTCAAACAAAACGCCAGACTTATTACCACAGACGTAAGAAATGGGTTGCTGATTGTCCTGCCTGAGATGGTCAAGATATAGGGGCTCACCTTCTATGATGAGACTACATTCAAAAGTGTCGCCTGCTTTCAGTCGGGTGTTTTCTGATGCCACTACACGGAATTGCAAATTGCCAAGATACTCAATATCACAGATTCTTTCTGGTTGCCAAGTCAGTCGTAAATGTTCTCCTTTGACCAACTCTTGAGCCACACTTAGCTTTCTGCTCAAGATAGGACTGCTCTGGCGTTCCTTTGGCAAAAGACTGTTCTGACAGTAGCCGTCCCAATCCTGATAACCCAGGAATTGCGCCAGGATGTCAAGCGTTCCCTTACGTGGCATAACTCCTTCATCTACATATCCCCAGAGACGCATCAACGTAGTGCGGCTGACCAGTACATGCAGTCGTGCATAGAGGCGTGTACGCAGGAATTCAAAGTCCTTCGGCGTACACAGTTTCTTTTTCAAAGCCGTTTCAATCTCCGAACGGAGTTGCTCGGATAGTGTCATCTTGCAATTTCTACCAATCTCCTGTTCCATTTCTCTATGATGGTTGCATAATGCTGATTCAAGGCATCGGCTATCTGTGCTATCTCGTTCTCATCGAACGATGGACTGATTTGCTGAAGATAGGTTTCAATAGCCAGAAAACCAGACTGACTTTTCTTGGTGAAATCCGGCCAGACGTATAAGAAGTTCGACAACGTATCAAGATGCTGATCTATCTTTGTCTCACGCATAGTCCTGTCAATGATTGTAAATCCCTTTTCTATGGCATTCTTCAGGCGAATCCTTTTATCCTCCTGTACCGCCTTCTGCTCTTCCGCCTGCCTGTTATAGTCTTTGAGTTCTGCTATCGTGTCGGTCAGCTGTGCCATCTGCTGCTGGTGCACCTTCTGCGCCTGCTGATAGGAAATATCCAATTCTGCCAGTCTGCTCCTTTGTGCTGTGGTCTCCCTCAGTTGCCAGCCGACCATAATGAGCAAAGCTGCAACAATCAACAATCCTGTCCGCGCCAGAATCTTTCTGATGCGCCTCTCCGCTGAACGCATACTGTTCAGCAATTCCTGTACATTCTGATAGCGGCGTTCGATGGGTTGCATACACCTATATATTATAGGGCGGAATCTGTTTCCAAGATTCATCTCTTGCAGAATGACACCTATACTGTAGATGTCGTTGCGCACGTCTGCAACCGCAGTCTGCTTCTGCTCAGGCGACATATATATCGGAGTCCCTGCCGGCTTTTTCAATATGGCATAGCTGTCTGTATCAGCCAGTCCGAAGTCTATCAGCTTAATGTTGTCGCCATTGCTACTTACGATGATGTTTTCTGGCTTCAGGTCACGGTGGACGATGCCTTTGCTATGTATGTATGCCAAAGCGTCCACTATCTCATACGCAACACGGAGTCGCGACTGCCGTGTGGTGGTTCCTTCCAGCCATTCTTTCAGTGTCGGGCCATCCGCATACTCCATCACGATGCATAGTCCATAGCCCTCAACATCCTCTATTCCGTAGGCGGCAACCACGTATGGGTGCTGCAATTGCATCAGAATCTCAAATTCTTTCCTTAGTCGTTGCTGATATCCTGCCTCTCCTGCTATTTCCTCTTTCAGTTTCTTCAACAGCCACCATCGCCCATAGCGCTTCGCCTTAGCCACTACATTGACCTCCGATGTGGTCAATATCTCCACATCGGTAAACGTCTGGCTGATACCTTCGAAGGAATCGGCAAGATAACCAGAGGCTGACGAATAGTTATTCCCGTGTTGCACGGGTGCAAAGATAGCAGTTAATGTTCTAAGATACAAACTTTTCTTGAAAAGGAACAAAATGGAACAACTGCCTTTCCTCCAAAGCGACTAATTTTGCACAAAATCAAAAATAATCAGCTCACAATGATACAACTTTCAAGAACATTGCTTATCTTTGCCCTGTCAGTTAAGAAAAACTGGCAATATCGAGGAGAGCGATTAAGCTTTGACCCGTCTGAGAATCTGCAAAATTCAACGTATATGGGTGAGAAGTCTGAAAGCTGCTTCTCCTGCAGTAGCATATATACTGCTCACTCCGATGTGGAGTTAGTTTACATATATACCTGCAGGTGTGAGCTGATTTTCATTCTTACATATACGGGTATTGCAGAACCTTCAGACTAAGGATGTCGAGAAGGCTCACACTTTTTGTGCGTATATGAAACACCTAAAATAAAACTAATTATGACAGAATCAACTTTATTATCTTGTTTCACTGCTGTTATGAGTCTAACAGCAGCCGTGGCATCTGTAATTGCTGCACTAAGAAACAAAAAGATTGAAGACCTCCAAATTAAGCTAGAAAAAGAGCAATCAATGGTTCATTCACTCAAAAATGAACTATATAGAGTGTACATTAATGTTTCTGAATTATTGGATATAGAAAAAGAACTCGCAAGTGAGCTGGATATCAATAAACCCACGACAAGAAAGGGACGTTCTACAGATCGATATATTCAGCCTAAGCGTGTACAAACAAGAATTCTGGAATTATCTAATGAAATCAATAATAATTTATAAACATTACTATTATGAAACAAATTAAATTAACATTCGTCCTGACCACGCTCATGAGTATGGTGGGACTGCAGGCATTTGCTGCATGGGACACATCTATTCAAGTAAATGATGTTTGCTATTATTTGGATAATGACAACAATTTGGCTCAAGTGAGATCTAAATTCAATGAAGGAAAGTACACGGGTCACATCACCATCCCCTCGTCATTTACCTATAATTCTAAACAATACAATGTGACGAGTATTGGCGATAATGCGTTCTATTTATGCTCCGATCTTACCTCAGTCACTATCCCCAACAGCGTGACAAGTATTGGCGATAATGCGTTCCAAGGTTGCGTTGGCCTGACCTCTGTTACCATCCCTAACAGCGTGACGAGTATTGGCAATAATGCGTTTTTTCATTGCGATGACCTTACCTCCGTCACTATTGGCAACAGCGTTACAAGTATTGGTGAGACGGCTTTCGCTGATTGCTTTAGCCTTACCTCCGTCACCATCCCCAACAGCGTGACGAGTATTGGCGATGCTGCTTTCGGTGGTTGTTCTGGTTTAACAGCTATAATTATTGGCAACGGTATTACAAGTATCGGTAATTCTGCTTTCAATGGTTGCAGCGGTCTTACCTCTGTTACCATCCCTAATAGCGTGACAAGTATAGGTGATCGTGCTTTCTATTGGTGCTCTGGTCTTACCTCTGTCACTATCCCCAACAGCGTGACGAGCATTGGCAGGGAAGCTTTCACTGGTTGCAAAATTGAGTCCCTCATCATCCCCAACAGCGTGACGAGCATTGGCGAGTATGCTTTCAGAGGTTGCGGTAAAGAGTCTATAGAGGTTGAATCAGGGAATACTAAGTATGATTCACGAAACAACTGCAATGCACTTATTGAAACAGCAAGTAACAAGTTGATTGTCGGTTGTAAGAATACTGTCATCCCCAATAGCGTGACGAGCATTGGTGCTTATGCTTTCTATTTTTGCTCCGGTCTTACCTCTGTGACTATCCCTAACAGCGTGACAAATATTGGCAATTATTCGTTCCATGATTGCCAAGACCTTATCTCCGTCACCATCGGCAACAGCGTGACGCGTATTGGCTCTAATTCTTTCCAGTATTGCAATAAACTTACCTCCGTCACCATCGGCAACAGCGTGACGAGTATTGGCGATGCTGCTTTCAATGGTTGCTCTATGCTTACCACCGTGACTATTGACATTAACACCCCACTCACAATAGGAAGTGGTACTATTGCCAATCGTGCCAACGCAACACTCTACGTTCCTGCTGGCTGCATGTCTGCATACGAGGCAGCTGACTATTGGACAGATTTCAAAGAAATAATAGAGATGGGTAAAGATATGAGTAGTTCTGATATTACTATTAATTCTATTGATGATGTCACCTACAACGGTTTGGCGCAGACACCGATTGTAACGGTGATGAACAGAACAACGACGCTGACCTGTGGAACGCACTACACAGTTGCCTACAGCAATAACACTAATGCAGGAACGGCTACTGTGACCATTACAGGAATGGGTAACAATACAGGTACGAAAAGTGCCAACTTCACCATCAACAAGGCGGCATTGACGGTTAGTGCGAATAGTTATGTCATTAGGCAAGGTGACGCGTTCCCTGAATTTGATGTTACCTATTTAGGTTTTCAGAATGGCGAGACATCGAGTGTGCTGACCACACAACCTGTCGCAAGTTGTTCTGCCTCATCCAGTAATATCGTAGGCACCTATGATATTGTCGTTGGAGGTGGTGTTGCTCAAAACTATGAATTCAATTATATAGATGGTACACTAACTATTGGCTCTCCTATTATTGATTTCGCCGACCAATATGCGAAATCAGCATGTGTTGCAGCATGGGATACAGACCATGATGGTGAGCTAAGTATGCAGGAGGCGGCGGCTGTTACATCATTGTCTGATGCTACCTTTGACAAGAATATGACATCATTCGATGAACTTGTATATTTTACGGGGTTGACTTCCATTATAAGTTTTCAATCATATACGAAACTAACCTCCATTGTCATTCCAAGTAACGTAACAAGTCTTCCAAACAGAGCCTTCTGGGGATGTACAGATCTTTCCTCAGTTACTGTTCCTAACAGTGTGACAAGCATAGGACAATATGCGTTCTATAATTGCAGAAATTTACTTTCCATTACCATCCCGAGTGGTGTTACTTCTATTGGTTGGTACGCTTTCTACAACTGTAGCAGTTTGACCTCTATTACAATTCCTAATGGTATAAACGTAATTGACCAAAGCACTTTTTATGGCTGTAGTGGCTTAACTTCCATTGTCATTCCGAATGGTGTTACTAGTATTGGAAGTTCTGCTTTCAGGAATTGTACATCCTTAGCTACTGTCACTATTCCTAATAGTGTGATAACAATAGGACAGTATGCCTTTGCACAGACGGGGTTAACTTCTATCGTTATTCCCAGCAGTGTGACAAGCATTGGAAATGATGCCTTTAGCTTCTGCGAGAAAATTGCCTCCATATCTGTTGAAAGCGGAAACGGTAAATACGATTCTCGTGACAATTGTAATGCTATTATCAATACTTCTACAAACAAACTGCTTTATGGTAGTAATAATACTACAATACCCAACAGTGTGACAAGTATTGGCGAGCGCGCTTTTAGTTACCGTAAGGGTCTAACTTCCATCACCATCCCCAATAGCGTGACGAGTATAGGAGAATCTGCTTTCAATAATTGTACTGGTCTTACCTCTGTCACCATCCCCAACAGCGTGACGAGTATTGCTCAATCCACGTTCAGCAGCTGTAGTGGTCTTATCTCCGTTAGTATTCCCAACAGCGTGACGAGTATAGATTATCGTGCTTTCCTTTTCTGCTCAAGCCTTACCTCTGTCACCATCCCCAATAGCGTGACAAGTATTGGTTCAGATGCTTTCATAGGTTGCTCTGGCCTTACCTCTGTTACCATCCCCAATAGCGTGACAAGTATTGGTTCAGATGCTTTCTATGGTTGCTCTGGCCTTACCTCCATGACAGTAAGGATAGAGGAGCCTATAAATCTTAGTGGCTCTATTTGTGCGGCATCCACAATATCTCTCTACGTACCTGCTAGTGGTGTTGACGCGTATAAAGCAGCAAATTATTGGAAAAATTTCAAGGAAATATTAGCAATCGTTAAGAACGAACAGACGTTAGATTTCACAACCATCCCGACAATGACGTATGGTGACGCAACCTATACTTTGCCAGAAACCACCGAAGAAGGACGCGCATTGACATGGACTGTCGCCAATACAAATGTGGCAACAGTAAGCGCGAATATACTGACTATACATGGCGCCGGATTAACAACCGTTACGGCAACCAATGTAGGTGACGAAAACTATGAGGACTTCTCACGTGAGTTTGGGTTGGTTGTCAATAAAGCATCGTTAGTAATTTCTGCCACTGATAAATCAATGACATATGGTGATTTCGTTCCATCATTGGAAATTGAATACAGCGGATTTAAGAATGATGAAACCGAAACAGTTTTGACCACACAACCGACCATTACATGTAGTGCCACACAAACAAGCAATGCTGGGGTATACGCGATACAAGTATCTGAAGCTACAGCAGCCAACTACGACATCACTCATATTTCTGGTACGATGACAATCAACAAGGCTCCATTGACTATCACTGCTAAGAGTTATACCATCAACCAGAAAGATGACCTGCCTGAATTTGAAGTCACCTACGATGGCTTTAAGAATGCACAAACCAGCAGTGTGCTGACTACACTACCCACTATCACATGTGATGCAACAGACTCAGAGACAGCTGGCGACTTTGACATCATTCCAAGCGGTGCAGCTGCCACGAACTATAGTTTCAACTATGTGAGCGGCACGCTGACTGTCAATGAAGTAGAATCTGTCACTATTGCTATGAGAACAGGCAGTGGAGATGCACGTAATATGATAGCGTATAGTAGCAAGTATGCACTGGACTTCACCGACAGACCAGAACTCAAGGCCTATATTGCATGTGGCTATAACTCGAATAGAGAAGTTCTGCTGGTACATGTAAGCGTCGTTCCACCATATACTGGTATGGTGATTAAGACAACGAACGGTATTTATGATGGTGGAGATTATGACGTACCAACAACGACAGAAGACTATTATTATGCCAACCTGTTGGTACCCGTGGTTGAAACAGAAACCGTAACACCTACAGAGATTATCGATGACGTAGAATATACGAATTTCACCATAGGTACACTTGTTGGCGGAGGTATTGGCTTCGTGAAATTAAATTCCAATTGGACTACACATAACAAGTCCTATCTGCGTGTTCCAACAAGTCTTTATAACAACACGGCCTACGCCAACGCAATCAAAGGCTTCGGTGTTGAGTTCGTAGAAGGCGAAAGGGCAACAGCCATCCTAAACGCTAAACACGATGCACAGGAGAACGAAGACGACTATTACGACTTACTGGGTCGCAAGGTGAAACCAATTAGCAAAGGCTTCTATATCCACAAAGGCAAGAAAATGTTTATTAAGTAAGAAATAATTTAATAACGAATCATTATGCAAAGAAATATGAAAAAAAAGTATGAGTCACCTTGTATTAAAACTGTTGAATTGAAGTATAAACATCAGATTCTGGTAGGCTCCCCCTACACAGAAGAGGATCCTGAGCCATTCCCTATTGGTGAGGGCTTTCCAGATGATTAAGTTTAATGTCAAAGGACAGGTGACTGACACCATTAACTCGCGTAAGATAACTTGCGCGAGTTTTCTTTTTGGTGGACGGAGAGAATAATAACAGGGAAAGACTCACTGACGGTCGTGTCCATGCTTCCTCCTCAGATGGCTTCAGCTGGTTTAAGCGAAGGTAAACAGGTTGAAATTTTGAGAAATTATATGCTTTTTGTTTAATGAATTAAATAAAAATCGGTAAAAATTTGTAAGTTCATTAAACACTTCGTATTTTGGAATCAGAGGGACAGGAACTTTTAGCTTACCGCTTACAGTTTAAAAGATTAAGCAGGTTTAAATCATCTTAATCTATAATTGTGTTTTAACTTTATGAATATCAGCACATTGCTTTTAAATCCTAAAAATCAAACATGCATTTGCAAGGCCAGAATGGGCCGTAGAAGTGAAATGGTCAAATAAGCCATTTGTCAATCCGTCTTCGGAATTGAAGTCATTAGAAACCTTTATGAAGACCAATGGACTGACCCACGCCATTGTTACCTCTATCTCGGAAACTGGTAAGAAAGAGATGTCCTATGGCTGCCTACAGTTTATGCCTGTCGCCTGCTATGCTTATACTGTTGGAGAAAATACGCTAAAGGCAACAAAAATGTCGTTTGGCTTGTAAGAAGTACTCAAAAAGGGGAGTCAGAGGGACAGGAACATTAGAAGTAAGAGGGCAGAAGGCTGATGTAAGAAATAACCGTAACTCCTAACTGTCTTACACATTATTTATAATACAGGGAAGAACAGAACTAATAATGAATTAAATACAAATCCACCGTTGCGTAGTGCGACGGTGGATTGTTTGTTTCTGAAAGGTTTGCGCCGAAATGTGACGCGGGGCAGGGTTAGTAGTTGCGCTTGTTGATTACGATGTGGGCGATGAGACCTACGATGATGAGTACGAGCGAACCTATGGTGTACCAGTTCTGGTCTGCCATGTCTGCCATGAATGGAACTACTGTGAGCACGAGAAGAAGTGCTCCGAGTACGATGAGGATTAGTCCGAGATTTTTCATTGTATAGTATATATTTTAGTTGTTTACGGATGTATCGTCTTGCAAAGGAAAGGATTTTTTGACAAATGGAGAAATAAAAAGCCAATAAAATGCAACGCGAAGAGTAAAAATAAGTTTTTTCTGCATTTATTTTGTATTTCGCTCATTTTGCACTACCGTTGGCTTTGTCGAAGGTACTGTGTTCGAAAATAAAAATAAACTTTCATTTTGTTTTGTATTTTACTCATTTAATCGTACCTTTGCACCCGCTTTTGTGGATTCGTCTGCAGAGCAGAGTTTATAAACATTATTAATTACTTATTTATTGATCAAATGAATCAATACGAAACCGTTTTCATCTTAACTCCCGTTTTATCTGAGGCTCAGGTAAAGGAAGCGGCAGACAAGTACAAGGATTATCTTGTTCAGCATGGAGCAGAGATAATCAATGAAGAGAATTGGGGTATGAAGAAGTTGGCATACTCAATTCAGAAGAAATCTTCAGGCTTCTATCTGATGATAGAGTACAAGGCTGAACCAGCAGTGATTGCAAAGTATGAGTTGCAGATGCGCCGTGACGAGCGTGTGCTCCGCTATCTCACAGTAAAGAACGAAAAGTACGCTGCAGCTTACGCTGAGAAGCGTCGTAACAAGAAGGAGGCATAAGACATGGCAACAACTGCAAATACATCGGAAATCCGTTATCTTAACGCTCCTGTTATCGACGTTAAGAAGAAGAAGTACTGCCGTTTCAAGAAGAGCGGTATCAAGTACATCGACTATAAGGACCCTGAGTTCCTGAAGAAGTTCCTCAACGAACAGGGTAAGATTCTGCCTCGTCGTATCACTGGTACTTCGCTGAAATACCAGCGCCGCGTGGCTCAGGCTGTGAAGCGTGCACGTCACCTCGCACTCCTGCCATACGTAACTGACTTGTTGAAATAATAAAAAGGAGGAAAGTAAAGTATGAAAATCATTCTTAAGAAAGACGTTCTCGGCTTAGGCTACAAGGACGAGGTCCTCACAGTGAAGGACGGATATGGTCGCAACTACCTTCTTCCTCAAGGCTATGCAGTAATAGCTACTGAGAAAGCCCTCAAGCAACTCAACGAGGAATTGAAGCAGCGCGCTAATAAGATTGCAAAGATTAAGGCTGACGCAGAAGCAGAAGCAGCTAAGTATCAGGGCGTTTCGCTCCAGATCAAGGCTAAGGTTTCTGAAGGTCGTAATATTTATGGTTCTGTAGGTCCGAAGGAAATTGCAGATGCTCTTGCAGCTCAGGGTTTGGAGACAAATCCGAAGATTATCACTATGAAGGCTGCAAAGGCTCTCGGTTCTTACGAGGCTACTATTCACTTCCACAGAGAGATTTCTGCTGTAGTACCTGTTGAGGTAGTATCAGCTGAACCTCTGAAGAAAGCTCCAAAGGCTGCTCCTGCTCCAGTAGTAGAGGAGGCTCCTGCAGTTGAAGAGGAGGTTGAGGAGGAAGTAGAAGAAGCTCCAGCAGAATAATTTACATCCGATTATAGATTTGAGGTGGCTGTCACACGTGTGATTGCCACCTTTTTTGTGTTTTTGGGCTGATTGTTCGGAAATGTCAAATCTCTTTTATATCTTTGTCCGCAAATTCATGAATTGATGAAAAAGCAGGAGCTTTATAACGCTATAGTTGACTATTTCACCCGTGAAATGCCCGATGTGGATACCGAACTGGAGTACGGGAATCCGTTTCAGTTGCTCGTGGCTGTGATTCTCTCGGCACAATGTACGGACAAACGTGTGAATATGGTTACTCCTGCATTGTTTCGCGATTATTCCACGGCAGAGGAGATGGCAGAAGCCACTCCGGAGGTTATATTTGAATATGTGAAGAGTGTCAGTTATCCGAATAATAAGGCAAAACATCTCGTTGGAATGGCACAAATGCTCGTGAATGAGTATGGAGGTGAGGTACCGAGCGATTTGGATGATCTGGTACGTTTGCCCGGTGTGGGCAGGAAGACAGCCAACGTGGTTCAGGCTGTGGTGTTCGGCAAGTCGGCAATGGCTGTAGATACCCATATCTTCCGTGTCAGTCACCGTCTCGGACTGGTGGGTGACAAGTCGAAGACTCCCTATGCTGTTGAGAAAGAACTGGTAAAATATTTCCCTGCAGAAGTTATTCCCAAGGCTCATCATTGGTTGCTGCTGCATGGACGGTATGTATGTCAGGCACGCACTCCGAAGTGCGGGAAGTGTGGACTGACGGCTTTGTGTAAATATTTCAAAAGTGTATGATTAAGGCTTTGTTTTTTGATATAGACGGCACACTTGTGTCGTTCAAGACTCACAGGATACCTCAGAGTACGATTGATGCTGTGAGTGAGGCTCGCCGGAAAGGTATCAAGGTGTATATCGCAACGGGTCGTCCGCGTCCGTATGTGGACAATCTGGGTACGATGGAGTATGACGGAATCATGTGTGTGAACGGAGCGAGTTGCACAACGAAGGACGGGGAGGTGATTGTGAGCAAGAATATCCCGAAGGAGGATGTGGCTCGTATGGTGGATTATGTAAACAAATACAAACTGCCGATAGCCATAGCCGACGACGATATGTCGTTTGCCGTGAATATCGATGAGTCGTTCCGTGAGGTATATGCCCTGCTCGACCTGGATATTCCTGAGAACCGTCCTGCCGAGGATGCACTGAAGATGGAGGTGAAGCAGTTTGTGGCTTTCTTCCCCGAGGAACTGGACTACGAGATAAAGGGGAAGGTGCTGACCCATTGCAATGTGTTCCGCTGGCATCCAGCCTTTGCCGACTGCATCATCAACAACACGAGCAAGGCTACGGGTATCGATGCCGTATGCAAGTATTACGGTTTTACGGCTGATGATGCGATGGCTTTCGGTGACGGAGGCAATGACATCGAGATGCTCCGTCATGTAGGAATCGGTGTGGCTATGGGTAATGCAAAGGACGAAGTGAAGGCATGTGCCGACTATGTCACTACCTCGGTGGATGATGACGGTATCGTGAATGCCCTCAGACATTTTGGTGTAATCAATTAAAAACTTAGGATATACTATGGAAACACGGTTGAAAGTCGGAGACAATGTATTTGTCCTTGAGAAAATGCTGTCTGCTTCCAGGACAATCATAACCATAGGTCGTGAGACGGACGAGACCTACAACGTGATTACCACGGGTGGGGATGGGGAGATGTTCCAGTGCCAGCTGACTCGTACCGAAGGCGGATGGCTCTTGCGTAACGGACAGTGGCGAACTGAATGCCCGAAGGGAATACGTTCGCGCCTTCAGCATGCCTGTGCATTGTGTAGGGGATGCTGTGTGAATGTACGTACGGCGAACCCGACATATTCGTGGCGCTTTCCCGAAAAACCGACACTTCTCAATGGTGAGACCATCCCCGAAAACGGGGTAGTGGTCAAGGAAGGAGACGTGATTTCGGTAGGTGGATTACATATAAAAGTTTGCGTTGAAATGGACGAATAACAGGTGTTTTCTTCGTGACATTCAAAATAGGTATTAAAAAAACATGTTTTTGTGGTATTTTGTTTTGTCATGTTAATTTATTTTCGTTTCTTCGCAGTCCGAAAAAGTGACATTATTATCTAATACAAACAAATTAAAATAATCTGTTTATGAAAAAGATCAGTTCTATGCTTGCAGCTCTTCTGGTTGCTACAGGTTTGCAGGCACAGACACACACTTTCGATATCAACACATCGAAGGTGGGCGGTGTCATTCCCAGTACAATGTATGGTATTTTCTTCGAGGACATCAACTATGCTGCCGACGGCGGTCTGTATGGTGAACTGTTGATAAACCGTTCGTTTGAGTTTCCAAATAACTTTGCAGGTTGGGACATCTCAGGCAAGGTGACACTCAGAAACGACGGTCCGTTCGAGAAGAATCCCCATTACGTGCGTTTGGCTCCATCGGGTCACAGCGATAAGTACACAATGATTGAAAACCGCGGTTTCTTCGGCATCGGCGTGAAAGGCGGTGCTGAATACCGTTTCTCGGTTTGGGCACGTGTGCCGGACGGCGGTACTGCCAAGTTGTGGATTGACCTTGTGGACAATGCTACGATGAGCGACGATCAGAAGTTGTGTAACGGCAGCGTAGAGGTGAGTGGTAAGGAATGGAAGAAATATACTGCCATACTGACTCCGAAGAAGACATTCGAAAATGCTCACTTGCGCGTGTGGGCTGACAGCAAGAAGACTGCCGACGTGGAGCATGTGAGCCTCTTCCCTGTGGATACTTACAAGGGCCATGAGAACGGTATGCGTAAGGACCTTGCCGAAGCTCTTGAACAGCTGAAGCCGGGTGTGTTCCGCTTCCCTGGCGGTTGTATTGTAGAGGGTACCGATCTTGCTACACGTTACCAGTGGAAGAATACGGTGGGACCGGTTGAGAACCGTCCGTTGAACGAGAACCGCTGGCACTATACATTCACTCACCGTTACTTCCCTGACTATTATCAGAGCTATGGACTCGGATTCTTCGAGTATTTCCAGCTCTCAGAGGAAATCGGTGCCGAGCCTCTGCCGGTATTGAGCGTAGGACTGTCGTGTGAGTTCCAGAACGGTTCGAAGCGTAGTGATGCACATGTTCCGGTTGACCAGCTCCAGCCTTATATCGACGATGTGCTCGACCTGATTGAGTTCGCAAACGGCGATCCTGCTAAGAACAGTTGGGCAAAGCTTCGTGCCGACATGGGTCATCCGGCTCCGTTTAATCTGAAATATGTAGGTATTGGTAATGAGCAATGGGGAGAAATCTATCCTGAGAACCTCAAGCCGTTCGTAGAGCAGGTGCGTGCGAAATATCCGAATATCAAGATTATCGGTACTTCAGGTCCTGACTCGGAGGGTAAGGAGTTTGATTATCTGTGGCCTGAAATGAGAAAGATTGGTGCCGACCTTGTAGATGAGCACTTCTATCGTAACGAGGACTGGTTCCTCGGAACTCCTGAAGCAAAGGCTAAATATGGCAATTGTGGTGCAAACCGCTACGACAGCTACCCACGCGGAAAGAAGCAGCCTAAGGTATTTGCAGGTGAGTATGCTTGTCACGGAAAAGGTAAGAAGTGGAACCACTTCAATGCAGCCCTTATGGAAGCAGCCTTCATGACTGGTCTGGAGCGTAATGCCGATATAGTCGAGATGGCTACTTACGCACCTCTGTTCGCACATGTTGACGGATGGCAGTGGCGTCCCGATGCTATCTGGTACGACAATCTCCGTTCGTTCAATTCCTGCTCTTACTATGTTCAGCAGCTCTACTCCCTGAACAAGGGTACCAATATGTTGAGTCTCACGATGAACAAGAAGGCTGTGGCTGGCAACGAAGACCAGGACGGACTCTTTGCAAGTGCCGTGTTCGACAAGAATACAAACGAAGTGATTGTAAAGGTTGTCAATGCCGGTGATAAGGCTCAGCCTGTCACTCTTAACCTCAAAGGTATGAAGGGTGACCACAGTGCTCAGCTCATCTCGTTCCATAGCGATAACCTCACAGCAGAGAATACACTCGACGACCCGAAGAAGATCGTACCGCAGGAGAGCAGTCTTACAGTAAGTGCTCCTTCGTTCAATGCTGAGGTTCCAGCACGTACATTCTATATCTACAAGATAAAAAAATAAAATCCGAAACACCTATGGCTAACACTAATTTTTTTGCAGTTGACCTCGGCGCTACAAGCGGACGTACCATCTTGGGTTCGATTGTAAACGGAAAACTGGAGCAGCGTGAGCTTACCCGTTTCCCGAATACTATCATCCAGACCGGAGGTCACTTCTTCTGGGACATCTATGCCCTCTATAACGAGATTATAAAGGGTCTGAAGGTTGTTGCAGAAGAGAAAATTGAGATTGCATCAATCGGTATCGACACATGGGGATGCGACTTCGTACTCATCGGTAAGGATGGTGGAGTGCTCCGTAATCCGTACTGCTATCGCGACCCTCATACCGACAATGCTATGGAGGAGTATTTCAAACTCATTCCGAAGGAGAAAGTATATGAGAAGACCGGTATCCAGTTCATGCAGTTCAACTCCCTCTTCCAGTTGTCAACACTGAAGAAGAACAACGACTCTGCACTTGCAGGTGCCGATAAGATTCTGTTCATCCCCGATGCACTGATGTATATGCTTACGGGTGAGGCAGTATGTGAATATACCGTGCTTTCAACAAGTCAGTTGCTCGATCCGCGCACCAAGAAGATTGACACCGAACTGCTCGATGTCATCGGACTTAAGGAGAGTCAGTTCGGACGTTATGTCAATCCTTCCGATAAGGTAGGTGTCCTCACTCCTGAGGTACAGAAGATGACAGGACTGGGTGCTGTTCCCGTAGTTGCTGTGGCAGGTCACGATACAGGTGCTGCTGTTGCTGCTGTTCCGGCACAGAACGAGAAGTTCGCATATCTGAGTTGCGGTACTTGGTCGCTGCTCGGTATCGAGACCAAGGATGCTATCATCTCCGACAAGAGTTTCGAGTATAACTTCACCAACGAAGGTGGTATCGAAGGAACAACCCGTTTCCTGAAGAATATCTGTGGCATGTGGCTTCTGGAGCGTAGCCGTAAGGAATTCAAGAATGCTCCTGAGAATGTGAACGTACTGAATGCAAGTGCTATGGAAGCTCCTGCATTCCGCAGTTTCATCTTCCCCGATGCTCCTGACTTTGCTAATCCGGCAAGTATGATAGAGGCAATCCAGAACTACTGCAAGAAGACCAGTCAGCCGGTTCCTGAGACACATCAGGAGATAGCACGCTGTATCTTCGAAAGTCTTGCAATGCGTTACCGTCAGGTAATCGGTTATCTGAAAGACCTGGCTCCGTTCCCAATCGAACGTCTCCATGTCATCGGTGGTGGTGTGTGGAACTCATTCCTCATGCAGTTCGCAGCCAACTCTACAGGTCTGCAGGTCGTAACAGGTCCTATCGAAGGTACAGCCATCGGCAACATCATGCTTCAGGCAAAGGCTGCCGGACTGGTAAGCGACATGTTCGAGATGCGTAAGATTATTGCTAACTCGATAGAGATGAAGACATACAATCCTCAGGACACTGCTGCCTGGGATGCTGCATACGAGAAATATCTCAAGGTGACTAAATCATAAAATTTTACTAACAAAAACCATTAACTAAAAAACTATTAACTAACATGAAAGAATCACTCGTTAAATCAGCCTATGAAGTAGCAAAAGCACGCTACGCTGAAATTGGTATCGACACAGAAGCTGTTCTCAAGCAACTTCAGGACTTCCACCTCTCTCTCCACTGCTGGCAGGCAGATGACGTACACGGCTTCGAAGTACAGGCCGGTGCTATGTCGGGCGGTATTCAGTCAACAGGTGACTTCCCTGGTGCTGCACGTAATATCGACGAACTCCGTCAGGACATCCTGAAGGCAAAGAGCCTCATTCCAGGTAACCACCGTCTCAACCTCCACGAAATCTATGGTGATTTCAAGGGTAAGGTAGTTGACCGCGACGAAGTAACAGTTGAATACTTCCAGTCTTGGATCGATTGGGCAAAGGAGAACAACACATATCTCGACTTCAACTCTTCCAGTTTCTCTCATCCGAAGTCAGGCAGTCTGTCACTTGCCAATCCTGATGAGAGCATCCGCAAATTCTGGATTGAACACACAAAGCGTTGCCGTGACATCGCTAACGCAATGGGTGAGGCACAGGGCGACCCATGTATCATGAACCTCTGGGTACACGACGGTTGCAAGGATGTAAGTGTTAACCATGCTCTCTACCGTAACCTCCTGAAGCAGTCGCTCGACGAGATTTTCACTAAGAAGCAGCCTATGATGAAGGACTGTATCGAAGGTAAGGTATTCGGTATCGGTCTCGAAAGCTTCACAGTAGGTAGCCACGACTTCTACACAGCATATGCAGCTAAGTACGACAAGATTCTGACTATCGATACAGGTCACTATCACCCGACAGAAATGCCAGGCGACAAGGTAAGTGCTGTGCTCCCATTCGTTAAGGAACTCATGCTCCACGTCAGCCGTCCGGTACGTTGGGACTCCGACCACGTAACAATCATGGACGACCCGACTCAGGACCTCTTCTTCGAAATCGTTCGTGCCGGTGCTCTCGACCGCGTACACTACGGTCTTGACTTCTTCGACGGAAGCATCAACCGTATCGGTGCATACGTCATCGGTTCACGTTCAGCACAGAAGTGTATGCTCCGTGCTCTCCTCGAGCCACGCGACATCATCTCTAAGTACGAACTTGCAGGCGAAGGCTACAAGGTTCTCGCACTCGTTGAGGAGCAGAAGGCTATGCCTTGGCAGGCTGTTTACGACGAATTCTGTGTTCGCAACAACGTTCCGGTTGGTCAGGACTTCATCAAGGATATCGACAAGTACGTAGCTGACGTTACTAGCAAACGATAAGACTTATGATTCTTCTCGGACTTTTAATCATCGCGATAGGTGCATTCTGCCAGTCCAGCTGCTACGTACCAATCAATAAGATTAAGGATTGGTCGTGGGAGAGCTACTGGATTGTGCAGGGTGTATTTGCATGGCTTGTGCTCCCGTTCCTCGGAGCTTTGCTTGCAGTACCGGCAGACCATTCGTTCTGCGAACTCTTCACCGCTGAAAACTCATTCAATATCTGGATGACCATATTCTTCGGTGTGCTCTGGGGTGTAGGCGGACTCACCTTCGGTCTTTCCATGCGCTACCTCGGTGTGGCACTGGGTCAGAGTATCGCACTCGGAACCTGTGCCGGACTGGGTACCATCATGGGTCCCGTACTGCTCAATATCTTCTTCCCCGAACTGAATGCCTTGGATTCACTTACCTTTGCTGTTCTCGTCGGTGTGGCAGTTACCCTTCTGGGTATAGCCATCATCGGTGTGGCAGGTTCGATGAAGGCGTCTTCACTTTCTGAGGAGGAGAAGAAAGCCGCAGTGAAGGACTTCAACTTCCCGAAGGGCTTGGCTATTGCCCTGCTGGCTGGTTTTATGAGCGGTTGCTTCAATGTCGGATTGGAGTTCGGTAAGGAGATTAACTTCGGCGAACTGACCGACCCGATGTTCCGCACCCTTCCTGCTACGTTCCTGGTAACTCTCGGTGGATTCGTGACAAATGCCATCTACTGCTTCTACCAGAACCAGAAGAACCAGACCTGGGGCGACTACAAGAAAGGCAGCGTATGGGCAAACAATATCCTGTTCTGCCTCTTGGCAGGTGCCCTCTGGTACAGTCAGTTCTTCGGACTCTCCCTGGGCAAGGGTTTCCTTACCGAGTCGCCTACACTGCTCACACTCTCTTTCTGCATCCTTATGGCTCTCAATGTCGTGTTCTCCAACGTATGGGGTATCATCCTCAAGGAATGGAAGGGTTGCAGCAAGAAGACTATCATCGTATTATTGATTGGAATCGTCGTACTTATTGTATCGTCATTCCTTCCACAACTTATTTAAATAAAGAAAATGAAAAGTATATTAGACGGACGTCCAGGTCTGAAGGCCGTAGTCGACCAGATTGCTGAGGTGACTGGTTACCTCTGGCAGAAAGGCTGGGCGGAACGCAACGGCGGAAATATCACCGTTAACGTTACAGAATTCATGGATGCTGAGTGCAAGGCTATGCCAGCCATCGCACCTGTGAAGCAGATTGGTATGGTTCTCCCGCAGCTCAAAGGCAAGTATTTCTATTGCAAAGGTACAGGCAAACGTATGCGCGACCTCGCTAAGTTCCCGATGCAGAACGGTTCTATCGTACGTATCTGCGACGACTGTGCAAGTTATGAGATTATTGCTGACGAACCCGTGGTTCCAACCAGCGAACTACCTACTCACCTCGCTCTGCAGAATTACCTGCTCGAGACAGGTTCTTGCTATAAGGCAACACTCCATACCCATCCTATCGAACTCGTTGCTATGTCCCACATACAGCGATTCCTTCGTGGTGACGAGATGACACGTGTTCTCTGGTCAATGATTCCTGAGACACTTGCATTCGCTCCGCTCGGCATCGGTATCGTTCCTTACGCTTTGCCTTCTTCTGTTGAGTTGGCTGAGGCTACGCTCGAAAAGATAAAGAAGCACGACGTAGTTCTTTGGGAGAAGCACGGAACAGTGGCTGTAGGTACAGACATCATGGATGCGTTCGACCAGACCGACGTGCTCTGTAAGGCTGCAAACATCTACATGTGTGCCCGTAACATGGGTTCTGAGCCAGATGGTATGACGGCTGAGGCAATGAAAGAAGTGCAGGATGTATTCAACCTGCCGAAGACTCGTCCTTGTTAGTATCCCGCTTCACTGATAACAGAAAACGCCCCGCAGCATTTGCGAGGCGTTTCTTTGTTATATGGTGTTCTCTTTTTATGCGATACTTCTCGACATCTTCTTCAGATTGAGCAGGGCATAGCGCATTCTTCCCAGTGCGGTATTGATGCTGCAGTTGGTCTTCTGTGCTATCTCCTTGAACGACATGTCCTCGTAGTATCTCATCAGGAGCACCTGACGCTGGCTCTCCGGCAGTTTGGCGATGAGCACCTTGATATCTTTTATCATCTGTTCCTTTATCATCTCCTGTTCGCGGTTCTCGTTTACTGCGAGCGACGGGTCGTTGAACAGGTCCTGTTCGCCTTCGTCGTTCGAGACTACCTTGTCGTCGTTGGTCTTTCTGAAATGGTCGATGATGAGGTTATGAGCCACGCGCATCACCCAAGAGTAGAACTTGCCACTCTCCTGGTACTGACCGCTTCTCAGTCGGACAACAATCTTGACAAACACGTCTTGGAACAGGTCTTCAGCCAGTTCCTGGTTCTTTACTGAGTAATAGATGTACGAATAGACTTTGCTTTCGTATCGTTTCATTAAAACATCGAAAGCGATATCATTACCTTTGATATACATGTCAACCAACATCTCGTCGGTTGCAGCATTCAGATTTTTCATTATGCTACTAGTTTAAAGTTTCGCGTAATGTTTCTCCTATAGGCAATGATGTTTTAGATAGTTAATAATTTAAGTTGTTTTAATGAATTTTCGCCCTCCGAACACAATGTTCTTCGCACAAAAACGTTGCAAAGAAACGGGTTTCAGTCCTAACTGCCAAATTTTTTAACAAAAAAATGCGTTTTCGGGCAGTTGCATACCCCTCAAAAGGTCTTCTACAGGCATTTTCTTCTTACCTTCGAGCTGAAGAGTGAGTATGTCGAGTGTGCCGTCTGAAGTCTGAACTCTCAGGTATGTCTTGCCGTCCGAAGTGATGGTACCGGGCTTGTTCTGAGTGCTCTGATTATTCTTCGAGACCTCATAAATCTTTACCGATTTGCCTCCGAGCATAGTCCATGCAGCAGGGTAGGGCGACAGACCGCGTACAAAGTCGTATATCCGCTTTGTGGACTGGTTCCAGTCTATGCGGCATGTGTCGCGGAATATCTTCGGAGCCGGTGTGGGTTTCACGTCCTTGATGTCATCCTGCGGTGTGGTCTTGAACGTACCGTCGATGATGCTGTCCACCGTCTTGACTACCAGTTCGCCACTCAGTGCCATCAGTCGGTCGTGTACCACTTCCACATTGTCACTCTCAGCTATCGGTATGCGTACCTGATCTATGATGTCGCCTGTGTCTATCTCATGTTTCAGCAGGAAAGTAGTCACTCCCGTCTCTGTCTCTCCGTTTATCACAGCCCAGTTGATGGGTGCGGCACCCCTGTACTTGGGCAACAGACTGGCATGGGCATTGATAGTACCGAACCGTGGCATGCTCCACACCACCTCTGGCAACATCCTGAATGCCACCACTACCTGCAGGTCGGCGTTCAGTCCGCGCAGTTCCTCCACAAACTCCGGGTCTTTCAGCTTCTCCGGCTGCATCACCTTCAGTCCGTGCTCTGTGGCGTACTGCTTCACCGGACTCGGTTGCAGCACACTGCCGTGTCTTCCCATCGGCTTGTCCGGCATCGTCACTACGGCTACTACGTTGTATCCTCCTTCTACCAAAGCACGCAGACTCTCTACTGCGAAGTCCGGCGTACCCATATATACTATGCGCAAAGTCTCTTTTGTCATTCCTGGCTGAATTCTTTAAGTGTCTGTCTGTATGAGTTGAAAAGTCCCGAACGACTTACAAATCCCACATATCTCTTCCCCTCGCCCACGATGGGCAGGTTCCACGCTCCTGTGTCCTCAAACTTCTTCGTCACTGTCTTCAATGTGTCGTTGATACTGAGCAGGGCAGGCGGTTCCTTCATGAACGAACTCACCTTGTAGTTGTGGTACAGTTCGCTGCGGAACATGACGTTTCTCACCGTGTCGAGCGATACCACACCGAGGAACACACCCGAGTTGCTCACTACGGGGAACAGGTTCCGGTGCGATTTCGAAATCACCGTTGTCAGCTGTCTCAGGTCCATATCGGGAGTCACCGTCTTATAGTCGCGTTCCACGAGCGATTCCAGACTCAGCACCGTCAGTATGGCTTTGTCCTTGTCGTGGGTTATGAGGTCACCTCTACGTGCCAGTCGCATGGCATAGATGCTGTGAGGTTCAAACATGTTGATTACGAGGAAACTGATTGCCGACACTATCATCAGTGGTACGAACAGTTTATACCCTCCTGTCAGTTCGGCAATAAGGAAGATACCCGTCATCGGTGCGTGCATCACACCCGACATCAGTCCTGCCATTCCGTACAGTCCGCAGTTCTTGGCCGATACGAAACAGCTTGAACCGTAATGCAGTCCCAGCGTCATGTCCCAGATATGGGCAAACACGAATCCTGCGATACATCCTAAGAAAAGGCTCGGTGCAAACGTACCACCGCATCCTCCTCCTCCGTTCGTCGCACTCGTGGCAAACACCTTGAACACCATCACCAGTCCCAGATAGAGCAGCATATTCGTTTCGTCACCGTAGAACAGCGAATGACTTGTAATCTCCAATGCCGATGCCTCATTGATGAGTTGGTTTATCACTTCGTAACCCTCACCATACATGGCAGGGAAGAAGAAGATAAGTGTACTCAGCACCGTAGCTCCCATCAGGAACTTATATATCGGGTTGTTCAGTCGTCCGAAAATTCCTTCTAACCAGTTCATCGTCCGTGTGAAATACAGCGAAAGCAGTCCGCAGAAGATACCCAGCACGATACATGCCGGAATGATGTCGATAGAGAATTCCTTTGTCAGGTTGAAGTCGAACTGCGGCGAAGTACCATACAGGGCATACGACACACATACCGACGTGATACTCGTAGTGAGCAGAGGCAGGAGCGATGCCATGTTCAGTTCGAGCATCAGTACCTCAATCACAAACATAACACCGGCTATCGGGGCCTTGAACACTCCGGCTATGGCACCTGCGGCACCACATCCCACGAGCAGCATCATCGTCTTGGGGGGCAGGTGGAAACGCTTTCCGAATTCCGAACCCCATGCCGAACCCGTCAGTACGATAGGTGCCTCGGCTCCTACCGAACCACCGAATCCGATGGTGATGGCACTGGCAATGATGCTCGACCAGCGGTTGTGCGACTTTATCCTGCTGCGTCCTCTCGACATCGCATACAGAATCTTCGTCACTCCGTGACTGATGTCACCCCTTACGACATACTTGACGAAGAGCATCGTAATCAGGATACCCACAGCCGGATATACCAGATAGAGCCAGTTGGCTTCGTGTTCCTGAAAACTCGACGTCAGCAATAGCTGAATCTGTCTGATTATCCATTTCAGTACGAAAGCCGTCAGACCCGTACACACACCCACAACCACACTGAGCATCAGCACCAGCTGCTGTTGTGTATGTCCGCCCTTCAGCCATTCCGTAATGGCGTTGAACAGTTTAATTTCACGTCTTCTGAATCCCCAAAGCATATATACTTCGTTTTATTTCCTTATGATGGTGAACGCACCGTTTTCGTCAATCTTGATAATGCTCGACGGCTTATGCTTCTCCTTGCACCGCTGGTTATAGCGCACCACATAGTCCACAGCCTCTTTTATCTCGTCCGAAATCTCGTCAAACGTCTGTGGCGTTGGTTCTCCGCTGATGTTTGCGCTCGTCGAAACGATAGGTTTCTGGAATCGGAAGCACAGTTCCTTCGAGAATTCCTCACGGGTGATGCGGATGCCTGCCGAACCGTCCTCTGCAATGAGGTTGGGAGCCAGTCCCGTCACATTATTATATATTACGGTCAGCGGCTTGTCACTCATCTCTATCAGGTCCCACGTCACGTCAGCCACCCTTCTCACATATCTCGACAGTCTTGCCTCACTGTCTATCAGACAGAGCATAGCTTTCGAGTCCTCACGCTTTTTTATCTCGTAAATCTTCTTCACAGCCTCGGCATTCGTAGCGTCGCACCCTATACCCCACACCGTATCGGTAGGGTAGAGTATCACTCCTCCAGCCTTCATCACCTCAATGGCTTTCTTTACTTCGTCCTGTAGCATATCTTTTCTGTTTTAGAAGTCGCTGTTGAAATGGAACTTAATATTCTTGAAATCCTGCTGCGCCATCTGGAGCACGTAGTTCGAGTCGGCGAGGAACACATCCCTTCCGTCCTTGTCCTTTGCCATATACTGATACTTGCGCTTCTTGAAAGCCTCCAGTTCAGCCTCGTCGTCACTCTCCACCCAGCACGCCTTGTAAAGCGATACCGGTTCCCAGCGGCACTTGGCATTATACTCGTTCTCCAGTCGGTACTGAATCACCTCAAACTGCAACTGTCCCACCGTACCTATGAGTTTCCTGCCGTTAAACTGGTTTACGAACATCTGAGCCACACCCTCGTCCATCAGCTGGTTGATACCTTTCTCCAACTGTTTCGTCTTCATCGGGTCTGCATTCTCGATATACTTGAACATCTCGGGCGAGAACGAAGGCAGTCCCTTGAAGTGCAGTTGTTCACCCTCGGTCAGCGTGTCACCGATCTTGAATATGCCGCTGTCCGGCAAACCCACGATGTCACCTGCCCATGCCTCGTCGATGGTCGATTTCTTCTGTGCCATGAACTGCGTCGGACTCGAAAACCTGACTGTCTTGCCGTTTCTGACGTGCAGATATGGGGCATTCCTTACGAAGCGTCCTGAGCACACCTTGCAGAATGCCGTGCAACTGCGGTGGTTCGGGTCGATATTAGCGGTTATCTTGAATATGAAGCCCGTGAACTTAGGTTCTTCGGGTTTTACCATTCGCTCTACAGCAGTCGTTGGACGCGGGTTCGGAGCTATCTCCACAAAGCAGTCGAGCAGTTCCTGCACACCGAAGTTGTTCAGAGCCGAACCGAAGAACACAGGAGCAATGTCGGCATCGAGATAGGTCTGCACATCGAACGGGTCATACACCCCGTCAATCATCTCCAGGTCCTCGCGCAACTTCTCAGCATCTTCCTTACCCACCTTCTCGTCCAGTTCTTCCGAGTTCAGGTCCACGTTCACCTTCTCCGTCACCATCTGCTTGTTCGGAGTGAACAGGTTCAGGTTATTCTCATATATATTATACACACCCTTGAACCTCGCACCCTGATTGATAGGCCAACTGAGCGGGCGTACATGAATCTGCAGTTCGTTCTCCACCTCGTCCAGCAGGTCAAACGGGTCCTTACCCTCGCGGTCCATCTTATTGATGAACACGATTACGGGTGTTTTCCTCATTCGGCACACCGTCATCAGTTTCCTCGTCTGTGCCTCCACACCCTTCGCACCGTCAATCACGATGATGGCTGAATCCACAGCCGTCAGTGTGCGGAACGTGTCCTCAGCAAAGTCCTGGTGACCCGGAGTGTCCAGGATATTCACCTTATAAGGCAACTGCCCCTCCTTTGCCGGCGGACAATAGTCAAATTCCATCACCGACGTACTCACAGAGATACCTCTCTGCTTCTCAATCTCCATCCAGTCCGACGTCGCCGTCTTCTTAATCTTGTTCGACTTCACCGCTCCTGCCACCTGAATCTGTCCTCCGAACAGCAGCAACTTCTCCGTCAGCGTCGTCTTTCCAGCATCCGGGTGTGAAATAATTGCAAAAGTCCTTCTTCTTTCAATCTCGTTCATTCTTTACCTTAATTAATAATGTGCAAAGGTACGATTAAGCGAGCACAATGCCAAATTTATTTATGTCTTTCCCCTAATCTGTATCCTCATTCCGAAGGAAAGACCTTTTCACGTCCCAGTCTTATAATAAAATCGCGTCGCGATTATTAAAAATCCCTACGCGATTAATAAAAATACCTACGGGATTTTTATTAATCCCCTCGCGATTTTTTCTTGTTGCTGGGACGCGAAAACGATATTCCTTCGACGTTACGACTAATCCCTTGAGAAGAAATTCTTCAATGCTAAGAGAAAAACCTTGTCAAGGAAGTTGTAATATAAATAAATGTTTGTATTTTTGCATCCGAAACGCATATTGTGACATCACAAAGTAGGATCACAGGTATGAATAGAGTTATCTTCTGGATGCTGATTGCTGGATTGCTGCTCGCGCTGCCGGCAAGGGCTTGGAAGGGTGAGTCGCCTAACGGTAAGTTGACGATGGAGGTGAACGGTGGGCACCTGAAGTTGAGGTATGCCGATAAGCAGGTGATGGACATCGTGATAGATGAGAGCATCAAGATGACGCTAAAGGTTGCTGCACGCAGGATAAGTGAGGATTACATGATGCTGACGGGTAAGCGTCTGCATTGCACTAACGAGGGCAATGAGTACCGCGTGGGTGGAATGGTAATCAGACTTTACAACGACGGACTGGCTTTGCGTAGTGAGACGGCAAGTCCTTTAGACGGGACTTCGGGACAGCAGGACATAGCATATATCATTCCTGAGGGTACGAAGCGTTGGATGCAGCAGTGGAGCGACGGATATGAGGGTTTCTATCCCTTGAGTACTACGTATAGGGTAGAACCTGTGAAGTCGTTCAGCGGAACGTTTAAGTCGGACGAGGGCTGGTGCAACCGTTGGGGTTATCCGGCACTAATAGAAGCCTCCTCCGGTGTGTATGCCTTGATTACTGAGGCAAATATCGAGCAGGGACAGAGTGCGTCGTGTCTCTATAACGATGGTGAGAAATACCGTGTAGTGGCAGACAAGCGTGATGAGCAGGGTAAACCGTGGCCCGGACATACACCCTGGCGGGTGGTCATCGTGGGAACGCTGGCAGAGGTGGTGCAGTCCACGTTGGTTACCGACGTATGTGAACCTTCGAAGATTACCGACACGGGCTGGATAGAGCCGGGTGTCGTATCGTGGGTGTACTGGGCTTACAATCACGGTAGCAACGATTATAACATCATCTGCAAATATGTTGACATGGCTGTGGCAATGGGTCTGCCTTACGTGCTCATCGATGCCGAGTGGGACGAGATGAAGGACGGCAAGACCGTTGTAGATGCCGTGAACTATGCAAAGGAAAAGGGTGTGAAACCGATGATATGGTATAACAGCAGTGTGGATTGGATTGACGGTGCACCGGGTCCGAAGTTCCGTCTGAACAAACCGGAAGACCGTGAGAGGGAGTTTGCATGGTGTGAAGAAATAGGTGTGGCTGGTGTGAAGATTGATTTCTTCGGAGGCGACTCGCAGTTGAACATGGACTATTGCATCGACCTTCTTGAAAGTGCCGCACGTCACCACTTGCTGGTGAACTTCCACGGTGCCACCGTTCCCCGCGGTTGGCAACGTACTTGGCCAAACCTCATGTCGACGGAAGGTGTCTATGGTGCGGAGTGGTACAACAACGTAGGTACATTTACCAATGTAGCCGCAGCCCATAATGCCACGTTGCCTTTCACACGTAACGTCGTGGGTCCGATGGACTATACACCTTGTGCTTTCAGCGATTCGCAGCATCCGCATATCACGAGTCATGCTCACGAACTGGCTCTGACGATACTCTTCGAGAGTGGTTTGCAGCATCTTGCCGACCGTCCCGAGAGTTTCCTTGCCCAGCCGCAGCAGGTGCAGCATTTCTTCGACATGCTCCCCAGTGTGTGGGACGAGACACGCCTCATCAGCGGTTATCCTGCCGACCATGCCGTCATTGCCCGTCGCTCAGGCGATACATGGTACGTGGCAGGTATCAACGGTACTGACGACGAGAAGACTGTGGCTCTTGACCTCAGTTTTATCAAGGGAAAGAATATAACCCGTTTTGCCGACAGCGGTACCAACGACAGTCCGTGGCTCATCACGCAGCCTAACACGCTACCAACATCTGTCAGGATGCAACCGCGCGGAGGATTTGTGTTGATAATTGACAATTGATAATTGATAATTGATAATTGACAATTAAATAAAGCATTAAGTTATGAATGCGATGAAGATAAAGATTATGCAGGAGATGAAGGATTATTTCTTCATTGCCGTAGGAGTGTTGATGTATTCCGTAGGTGTGACGTTGTTCATGTTGCCTTACGGGCTGACGACGGGTGGTGTGGCAGGTATTGCCTCGATTGTGTATTATTCGACAGGTATTGAGGTACAGGTGACTTATATGGCAATCAATGTGGTGCTCTTGTTGCTGGCAATCAAAGTGCTCGGTGTGAAGTTCTGTGTGAAGACCATCTATGCCGTTGCCGTGATGACGTTCGGTCTGTGGCTGATGCAACGACTGACGGAGCAGCCGATGCCTGATAATCCGGCAAAGATGTACTTGCCGAAGATTCTGGGCGATGAGGTGTTCATGGCTTGCGTACTGGCTGGTATAATCGAGGGTCTGGGATTGGCTTTCTGCTTCGAAAACAACGGTTCCACCGGTGGAACGGACATTATTGCACTTATCGTGAACAAGTATCGTCAGATAACGTTGGGTTCGGTCATCATGGCGTGCGACTGTATAATCATTTCATCGTGTTATTTCGTGTTTCACGACTGGTATCGTGTCATCTGTGGTTTCGTGATGCTCTTCATCTGTTCGATGACACTTGACTATGCAATCAGGCGCAGGCACCAGTCGGTACAGTTCATGATATTCTCACGTAACCCCGAGGCGATAGCGGACGCTATCGTGAGGACTCACCACGGTGCCACAATACTCGATGGAACCGGCTGGTTTACGAAGTCGAACCGTAAGGTGGTGGTCAGCATCATACGACGCAGAGACCAGAACCTCATACTGAGGATGCTGAAGAATATCGACCCGTTTGCTTTCGTCAGTATGACTGATGCCAGCGGTGTGTGGGGCGAGGGTTTCGACCCTATGAAGGTGAGGGATAAGAAGAGGAAGGAACGCCGTATACTGGTGTGTGCTACGAACAACCAGACGAAGGTTGAGGCTGCACGTCTGACACTTGGTGACGACTATGACGTGCGTTCACTTTATGATATAGGATGCGACACGCGCCAGGAGTTCTACTCCGTAGTGCTCGGACAGTCGGGTAGTGCCCGCTGTTCGTTTGTGAAGAAATTCTTCGGTTTCGACTCTTTCTATATGGACAAAGATGGTGCCATAACCCTTGTGCAAGGCAGTTATGACGACGAAGAGTATAAGGTTACGGAGTATAAGAGTCTGGAAGAGTTAAAGAAAGAGTTGGGTTAAGGATATCTTACCTCTTACATCAGACATCTTACGGCATAGGTGTGCTGTCGCGATACCAGTCGGCATACATGGCATAGTGTTTGGCTATGCCGATATTCAGTTCTTTTGCCTGTTCGGGATCTACTTTTTTGATGAATTTTGCAGGTACTCCTCCCCAGAGTTCGCCGGCACCTATCTGTGTGTTTTTCAGGACGAGTGCACCGGCTGCGACGATGGCTCCCTCACCGATGACGGCATCGTCGAGTACGGTGGCTCCCATACCGATGAGTGCACCGGAATGGACGGTGCAGCCGTGAAGGGTGACGTTGTGTCCGATAGTGACGTCGTCGCCTATCTCGATGGGTGCTTTCTTATATAATGTATGGAGGCAGGAGCCGTCTTGTATGTTGACGCGGTTGCCAATGCGGATGTAGTGGACGTCGCCGCGGACTACGGCGTTGAACCATACGGTACAGCCGTCGCCCATTGTTACATCACCTACGATAGTTGCATTCTCACTGAAATAGCAGTCCTTACCCCAGCGCGGGGTGAGACCTAGTACGGATTTTATTAGTGCCATAAATTGTTTTTGTTTTTGCAAAAGTACCGTTTTTGCAAAACATAAGTTGCATTAATCGGGGAAAAAGCGAAAGAAAATATGATTTTAGGAAGATTGTATGATAAAAAGTCTTCGTTTATGTTGCTTGTAAGAAAAAAGAAGGATAAATTTGCAGAAGTGTATAATCTTTTAAAAATCTAAATATTTATGGCACTTACAAACGAAAAACTCGTTATCGTCGGAGCTGCCGGAATGATCGGCTCTAACATGGTTCAGTCTGCATTGATGATGAATCTTACAACTAACATTTGTCTTTATGATGTATTCTCACCGGAAGGTGTTGCTGAGGAAATGCGTCAGTCAGGTTTCTGCGATGCTAATATCGTAGCTACTACTGATGTGGCTGAGGCATTCAAGGATGCAAAATATATCATCTCTTCGGGTGGTGCACCACGTAAGGCTGGTATGACTCGTGAGGATTTGCTCGCAGGTAACTGTAAGATTGCTCAGGAACTGGGTGAGAACATCAAGAAGTATTGTCCGGACGTAAAGCACGTGGTTATCATCTTCAACCCTGCTGACCTGACAGGTCTGGTTACTCTGCTGTATTCCGGTCTGAAACCAGGACAGGTTACTACTCTCGCAGGTCTTGACTCTACTCGTCTGCAGTCGGCTCTGGCTAAGAAGTTCGGCGTAATGCAGAATCAGGTGACAGGTGCTCACACATTCGGTGGACACGGCGAACAGATGGCTGTATTCGGAAGCGCTGTCAAGATTGCAGGCAAGCCTCTGACCGATTTCATCGGTACTGCTCAGTTCCCAGCTGAAGAGTGGGAGCAGATGAAGGTTGACGTAACTAAGGGTGGTGCTAAGATTATCGAACTTCGCGGACGCAGTTCTTTCCAGAGCCCATCACTTCTGTCTGTTCAGATGATTGCAAGTGTAATGGGTGGTGAGAAGTTCCGTTACCCAGCAGGTACTTATGTTTCAAATGGCAAGTACAACCACATCATGATGGCTATGGACACTACTCTCGACAAGAATGGTTGTTCATTCGAAATGCCGAAGGGCACTGCTGAGGAACTCGCTAAGTTGGATGCCAGCTATGAGCACCTCTGCAAGATGCGCGACGAGTTGGTTACTCTCAACATCGTTCCGCCAATCAGCGAGTGGAGCAAAATCAATCCAAATCTCTGATGAACAGCA